>JAVEEE010000267.1 GCA_030840615.1 Frankiaceae bacterium
CCGGGTCGATCAGCGAGGCGCCGAGCAGCACGAGTCGCTGCGGCAGTGGCCCGGCCTGGTGAGCCTCCCGCAGCGCGGCCGTCTGTGCCGGGTCGAGTCGCGGCGTCTCGTCCGTCACGCCGGTGACCCCGACCGACGCGAGCTGCCGACCTACGGCCCCGAGGTCGGGATGATCTGTCTCCGCGCGGGGAAGCAGGTGGTCGCCGCGGACGAGCCGTCCGGTCGCACGACCGTCGGCGTCGCGTTCGACCGCGGGGTCGGAGGAGTCGAGCAGTCCGGCCGCGACGAGTGCGGCAGAGTTGAGGAACCAGACCGCGCCTGAGCGGTGCTGCACCCGGGTCGATACCGCGTCGACCAACGCGTCGAGCGCGTCGCGATCGAGGTCGCCGGCGACCGACTCGTGATAGCCGACGCCCCGCACCCGCCCGTGATCTGCTGCCTGGTGCAGGGCCGCGGCCAGGCCGGCGGCGTCTCGAACCCGTACGGGGCTGCAGTCGACGGAGGCGAGGCTCGCGGCCAGCGCGAACAGATGAAGGTGGTGGTCGTGCAAACCGGGGATCAGCGCGCCGCCGCCGGCCGCCAGCTCCTCCTCCTGGTCACCGCGCAGCGACTGCGCGACCTCGACGACGACACCATCGCGGATGCGGACGTCCACCCGACCGAGGTCGTCGATCTCGCAGTCTCGGACCAGCAGACCGGTCACGCGGGGACCGCGGGCTGCACCGGCCGGGCGACGTGCGCGGCGGCGTCGCGCAACGCCGCGTCGATCACACCACCGCCCGACGCCGACACGGCGAGCGCAGCGATGGCGGCATAGAGCCCGGTGATCGGATCGGCCACGGCGTCTGCGCAGAACGTCGGATCGGGATGCCTCGCGACGAGCCCACCCGCTACGGCGGTGTCGTCGCCGTACCCGATGCGGTTGCTCCACGGTCCGGTAAGTCCGTAGGCCGAGATGCCGACCCAGGTCAGCCCCGGCCGGCGCTCGACTGCGGCGAACGGGTCCAACCGGAGGGGCTGCAGCGCGCGCATGCGCGCGGAAGAGACGACGACGTCGGCCTCGTCGACGAGCCGATGCAGCTCCTCGATGCCGGCCCGGTCACGGAAGTCCAGAGTGACGAACGTGTTGCCCTCGTGCAGCAACCGGTGCAGCTCGGGGTCGCCAATGCGCGCCCCGTCCGGCCGGGTCGTGCTTTCCACCGTGATCACTTCCGCGCCGGCGAGCCCCAACAACGAAGCGCAGAGTGGCCCGGCCCACAACGCCGAGAGGTCGACTACCCGGCGCAAGGTTCGCCGATGGCCTGACCCTGGCGTGCAACTGATGACCCATGGACCATTGCGTTCGTGTCGTGAGCGCCATTGCTCGTCGGAGGGCTCGTCTTCCTCGGGCAGGACACTGACCGCAAGGCCGAGCTCACCTGCCCAGGCCGCCAGTTCGACTGCAGCCGTCTGCGCCACGGCGACCGCGACTGCGTCCCAGCCGGGTGAGTCGACGCCGAGCAGAGCCGGCACCAGGTCCCAGTCGTCGGGACGGCTGAGGCTCAGGGCCACCCAACCGTCACGCGCTTTCAGAAGTCGAGAGCTGCCTCCCGCCGAGATGGCTCCCTGTGGTGTGAGCCCGCGCAGTGCCGCGCGCCGGCTCAACAACTCGACGCCGTCGACATGGACGGCCCGACCGACCTTCGCGCTGACCTCCGCCAGCACAGCGGCCGCACCCTCTGTCCGTCGCACCCAGGTCGCGACGTCGGACTGAGAGTCGATCCGCGCCTCGACCGCCTGCTCGACGTCGAGCCAAGAGGTGTCTTTCGTCGCGTTCGCGAGCGCGCGCAGCACTGTCTGCGCCTCGTCGCACGCGGGATCCGCCACGAAAGGACACTAACGAGCCGCGGATCGCGCTGTGAGAACCTGCGGCCATGGAAGCGACGCAGGAGACGGGCGTCGACCTGCGCCGGTCGGGTTACGCCGACCGGCCCGACTACCGCCTCGACATCCTCGCCCGGCGTAACCGTGTGGTCGTGCGCACCGAGGGTGCGGTCATTGCCGACTCGCTGCACCCACTGCTGGTCGACGAGCAGGACCACGGCCTCGTCTTCTATCTGCCGCGCGACGACGTGCGGATGGACTCACTGGAACCGAGCGAAACCGTCACCTTCTGCCCCTTCAAGGGCGAGGCCAGCCATTGGCGGGTGCGCGGCGGCGACCGTGACGTCGCGTGGAGCTATGAGCAGCCATATCCGGAGGTCGCTCGTCTCACGGGGTACGTCGCGTTCTACCAGGACCGGGTGAGCGTCGAGATCGGACAGGCGCCGTGAGCAGCGTCGCGGAGATGCTCGACATCTTCGACGTTCAGCCGACCGGTCACGTGTCGTACGTCGGCGGCAGCGACCCAGGCACGCGCGACGTCATCGACGGCAGCCAGCTGCTCGCGCAGGCGATCGTCGCGGCGGCGAAGACGTCGCCGGAGCGGTCGGTGCGATCGGCGCATGCCGTGTTCACCCGTACGGCAGCGGCGCACGCGCCGATCACGTTCGACGTCGACGTCGTGCACGCCGGCCGCACCTTCGTCACGAGTGCGGTGCGGGCGAGACAAGGCGATCGCACCTGTGCGGTCGTGACCGTGTTGCTCGACCGCGCGCAGCCGGACGTCGTACGCCGCCTCGGTGCACCGTCGCGCGCGACAAGCCCGGACGCCGCCGTCGAGGTCTCGATGCCGATGGAAGGGCGCGGGCTTCGCCTCGTCGACGTTGGTGACCCTGACGACCCGGACGCCCTCGGCCCGCCGGTGCTGGATGCGTGGGTCCGGTACGACGTCGTACCGGACCGTGACGAGCTCGCGAAGGCGTTGGTCGCGCACTTCACCGGTCACCTGTCCATCTCGACGACCTTGCGGCCACACGCGGGCCTCGGCACCGCGCTGGCGCATCACGAGATCTCGACCGCGGTGATGACGATCGGCGTCGCCTTCCACGACCCCGTGCGGTGGCACGACTGGTTGCTCTACGAGCACGAGAGCACCGCCGTGGGCGCCGGCATGTCCTTCGTGCGCGGGCAGGTGTTCAACCGCGGGGGTGAGCTGCTCGCGTCGTTCCACCAAGAAGGGATGATTCGCGCGTTCGCAGCAGCTGATCGGGCGGGCTCGGTCGCGGCATCGTCTCGGCTGTAGACGACCGTGAGCGACGCGCTGTGGTGGACGGCGGAGGACGCGCGCCGCGTCACGGCGGACCCGACTTGGGCCGAGGCACTTCTCGACGTACCCGCGCTCGTCGTCGACCTGCGCGATGACCAGGAAGTCGGTGAACCCGCACCGCTTCGGCACGCGTCATGCCCCGTCATTGCCCTGGTGCCGGGCGGGGCGGAGACGAGCTGGCCGGTCGACCTCGTCCTCGCTGCCGGCTCACCCGACGCCGCACTGCTCGGCGGTTCGCTCGAGGAGGCAGCGTCCATCCTGACCGATCGCGCCGCCGCGAACCCGACAGCGGCCGCGACGCTGGCTCGGTTGTTGCGGCTGACGCCGGCGCTCGAGGTCGGCGACGCGCTGGAGGTCGAGTCTGTCGCCTACTCGATGCTGCTCGCCGGCGAAGAGTTTCGTCGATGGCTGGCGGAACGTCCCGCGCCGCGGCCGCCGGCCGACGCGGAGGCTGACGCCGTGCGCACCGATCGCCAAGGCGGCACCCTGCACGTGACGCTCAACCGGCCACAGGTCCACAACGCGTTCAACGCAGCGATGCGCGACGCGCTGGTCGAGGCGTGCGCCGTCGCCATCGCCGACTGGTCGGTGGGGACGGTGGTGATCGACGGCAACGGGCCGACCTTCTGCAGCGGCGGCGACCTTGCCGAGTTCGGCACGACCGACGATCCGGCGCGCGCCCACCTCGTGCGGACGGCGCGGTCGGTGGGTGCGTCGATGCACCGGCTGCGCGACCGGCTGACCGTCCGAGTCCACGGCAGCTGCATCGGAGCGGGAGTGGAGCTGCCGGCGTTCGCGCGCCGGGTGGTGGCGGCGACCGGCACGACGTTCCGGTTGCCCGAGGTGGGCATGGGACTGATCCCGGGAGCGGGCGGGACGGTGAGCCTGCCGCGCCGGGTCGGCTCGGCCCGCACCCTGCTGCTTGCCCTCTCCGGACTGGAGATCGGCGCCGACGAGGCGTTGCGGTGGGGTCTGGTCGACACCGTCGAGTGAGAGCGTCGTTTCCGCTTGCGGAGAGGGCCATAGACGCTGCGGACAGCCGGTTGTTATCGTCGCCTCGCCGGGTGACCTGCCCGGATCCCCACGTGCAGGGAGGCGCTCGGTGAGCGACGCGGTCCTCGTCGAGACTCGCGACAACGTCCTGGTCATCACCATCAACCGACCCGAGGCGCGCAACGCGGTCAATGGCGCCGTGGCTCAGGGTGTCGCGGCAGCGATCGACCGCCTCGAGAGCGAGAGCGAGCTGTCGGTCGGCGTCCTCACCGGAGCGGGTGGCACCTTCTCGTCGGGCATGGACCTCAAGGGCTTCCTCAAGGGCGAGACGCCGGTCATCGAGGGCCGCGGTCTTGCCGGGCTGACCGAGGCGCCGCCGCGCAAGCCGCTCATTGCCGCGGTCGAAGGGTGGGCGCTCGCCGGTGGTTTCGAGATCGTGCTCGCCTGCGATCTCGTCGTTGCCTCCCGGGAGGCGAAGTTCGGCCTGCCGGAGGTCAAGCGGTCATTTGTTGCCGGTGGTGGCGGGCTGC
>JAVEEE010000269.1 GCA_030840615.1 Frankiaceae bacterium
GGTCCCGATTTGCCTGTAACAGGCGTGCGTGGAGCGTTCTTCGCGAACGCCGGACGCAGCGCCGGTGGCCGTGCGAATCTCCAAAGGCATTTGCCGAAAAGGTGCCTGGAGCCCGCGATGGACGTGCATTTCTGTGGAGTCCGCGGCTCGACACCGGCACCGGGGTTACCTTTCGTGCGATACGGCGGACATACCTCATCTGTCGCATTGGCGCACGATGACCAGGTTCCCACACTGGTGCTCGACGGCGGGACCGGCCTGCGGCAGGTCACTGCGTTACTGCGCGAGCAGCCCTACGACGGCACCATCCTGCTCGGCCATCTTCATTGGGACCACGTGCACGGCCTGCCTTTCTTCCGTGGTGGCGGCTCGGCCGGCGCCCGCGTCGACGTCGTGCTGCCGGCACCGGCAGGCGACCCCGTCGAGGCGCTGTCGCGCGGTATGTCACCGCCACACTTCCCGATCGGCCCGCAAGAGCTCGGCGCCGGCTGGTCGTTCTCCGCGCTGTCCGAGGGCACCCAGCTGCGCGAGGGCTTCCGCGTGCTCGCGCGCGAAATCCCCCATAAGGGCGGACAGACCTTCGGGTTCAGGATCAGCGACGACACCGGTTCCGTCGCCTACCTCTCCGACCACGCACCGCTGTCGTTGGGCCCGGGACCCGACGGGTTAGGTGCCCTGCACCCCGCCGCACTCGAGCTCGCCGACGGCGTCGACCTGCTGATCCACGACGCGCAGTTCCTCGCATCGGAGTTCCCGGGCGTCACCTACCTCGGCCACGCGGCTGTCGAGTACGCCATGTCGCTGGCTGACGCCGCGGGCGCTCGCCAACTCGCGCTCTTTCACCACTCACCTGAGCGGGACGACGCCCAGATCGACCAGATCATGCGCATGGTCCGGCTCAGTGACACCACGGTTTTCGCCGCGGCAGAAGGCCTGGTCGTCCGGCTCGAGCGCTCGGCAGTACCGACTTCGTGAAAGGGACCAATCATCAATGACCACCACCGACTGGCCCTTTCTGATCTCGCCCACCGGGCAGCCGGCAGGAAGACTTGCCGACGGACGTAAGGGGGGCGAGTCGCGTGGCTTCTAGCGGCCCGTCGTACCGCAGTGCGCTCGGCAACCGTGACTTCCGGCTGCTCGCGGGCGCCCTGACCCAGTCCGCGATGGGTGACTGGGCCTACAACATCGCCCTCATCGTCTACATCTACCAGCAGACGCATTCGGCAGCCTGGGTCTCCGCGGGGACGCTTGGTCGGATGATCCCGGCGTTCTTCGCATCGCCGTACGGCGGAGTCGTCGCGGAGCGGTTCGAACGCATCCGTGTCATGGTCACGGCGGACCTGATCCGTTTCTGCAACATGATCGTCCTGACGTTCATCTGCGCGACGCATGCGCCGGCATGGCTGGCCATCCTCGTCGCAGGTGTGAACGCCGTAGTCGCGTGCGCCTACAACCCGGCGACCAACGCGATGGTCCCGCAGCTGGTGGGCGAGGAACACCTCGCCGCCGGCAACGCGCTCATCGAGACCATCAACAACGTTGCCATCATTGCCGGGCCGGCGTTGGGGGCCGTGGTCCTTGCCTTCGGCAGTCCTGCACAGGTGATGGGCATCGACTCGGTCACGTTCCTCCTCTCGGCCGCGCTCGTCTGGCGCATCCACGCGCGCAGCGTTCCCACGGATGTCACCCGCGACGGCGGTCCGTTCAGCCAGATGGCCGTGGGCGTGCGCGCGATCGTCGGGTCGTCGACGGCGGCGTTGCTGACATCGTTCGTGGTCGCCACGACCTTGCTCTACGGCACGGACACCGTGCTCTTCCTGTTCCTGAGCAGGGACAAGCTCGGGACGGGGGCCGAGGGCTACGGCTATCTCCTCGTCGCCCTCGGCGTTGGCGGGCTCCTCGGCGCCGCGTTCGTCAACCGGCTCGCGGCTCTTCCACGCCTGTCCTTGATCTTGTCAGCAGGCATGATCGCCTACGCGGCACCCACCGCGCTGCTCGTCGTCGTGCACTCCCCGACCCTCGCGTTCATCATCGAGGTGGTGCGTGGCGTCGCCACGCTGGTCGTCGACGTGCTCGCCATGACGGCGCTGCAACGCTCCCTCGCACCCGAGATGATCAGTCGGGTGTTCGGCGTCTTCTGGGCGCTGATTCTTGGCGGGCTTGCGCTCGGCGCCTTCATCACGCCGTTCCTGCTCAACATCTTCGGTCTCGACACCAGCCTCTACCTCGCGGCGTTCGTCGTGCCGGTTGTCGTCGTGCTCGTCTACCCCAAGCTCGCGGCACTCGACCGCATCGCGTCCGTGACAGCCGAACAGCTCGCACCGCGCGTCGGCGTCCTCGGACGGCTCGACATCTTCGCGGCGGCCTCGCAGAACGTGCTCGAGCGCCTGGCCAAGGAGGTGGAGGAGGTGCTCGTCGACGCGGGTCAGCCGGTACTGCATGAGGGCGAGCCGGCCGACGCGCTCTACGTGCTCGTCGAGGGCAAGCTCGATGTCAGCGTGCAAGGCAAGCGCAGGGCGCAGCCCAAGCACATCCGCTACATGTCTGCGCCGGCGTACGTCGGAGAGATCGGCCTCCTGCAGGGCATTCCTCGCACCGCAACGGTCACGGCCATCGAGCCGAGCCAGCTGTGGCGCATCGACGGAGAGGCATTCCTGGCAGCACTCAGCGAGACCAACCTTTCACCTTCGTTCGTGTCCGGATTGGGCGTCCGACTGCGTCGTACGCATCCCGCCACCACTGTGACGCTCCCCGTTCAGCGGGACGCGGCTGACAGCGAAACTGCGACACCGGTGTCGCAGTAGAGGAGCAACTGATGATGAGACGACCTTCCGCAATGGTCACCGGCGCCGCGCTCAGCAGCGTCGTCGCTCTCGGCCTGGTCCTGCCGACGTCCGCGCTGGGAGACGCGCCGAAGAAGACCTTCACGGTGACGCTCGCGGTCACGGATGGCGGAGTGGCCGTCACCGGACCCCTCGCCCCGGCGCACACCTACGGCTTCGCGTTCACCCTGACCAACGGTGCCAAGAGCCCCCAGGCGTTCGGCTCGGCGCACATCGCCGTACCGACCGGTTACCAAGCGGACACGCCGGCGGTCGCGGCAGGTCCTGCCACTTTCCACCTCGTGGTGTCGGGCTCGACTCTCGCGCTCACCAACAGCGGCCCGACCGGCAGCGGCGTCGTACCGGGATCAGCAATCACGCTGACCGCCCATGTCACGACGCCAGCAGCCGACGCCTGCCAGGCCACCCCGGCGACCTGGACGACGCAGGTCAAGCAGTCCAACGACTTCAGCGGCA
>JAVEEE010000276.1 GCA_030840615.1 Frankiaceae bacterium
GTCATGAGTGCCCCACCGCCCATGCCCGTCAGGCCGACGACGACACCGACGATGAGACCGGCGATCGACAGCTTGTAGTCGAAATCCACCGCGCTCCTCTTCGACCAAGTGAAGCGAGTCGGTCGACTACCTCGCGTAAGAGGTTAGCCAGCGGTGCAGCCCGAGAGCAAGAACCCTCAGTCGCGGGCGCGCCACAGGACGACAACGCCGATGGCCGCGGCCAGCGCCCCGCCGAGCACGAGCACCCGGTCGACCCGCAGCCGGCGCGAAACGGCGAACTCGGTGGTACCGGTGTAGGTGGAGCCACCACCCGTGCGAGCGATCTCCTCGACCGCGCGGTGCCGGCCCACCGGGTCGGGCTTGCCGGCCGAGTGGGCGCCGCCGGAGTGGGCGCCGGCCGCCTCGGGCGGGGCGTCGATCACGGCCGCGGGAGCGCCGCCGTGCAAAACCGACGAGACCTGCGCCTTCACCGCCTGGGCACCACGGCTGGCCGCCCGCTTCGGGCTGATCCGATCTGCTATCGCGTCGATCGTGTCAGCGAGCTCGGCGCGGGTCTGCTCGATCTCGCGCTGGATGGTGTCGGGGGTGCGTTGCTCGGCCACGTCGTCCATCTTCGCATCGCTCATGCGTGCTACCTACCCCGGCCGCACACCCGGGACAACTCCGGCTTTGCGGACGCCCGGCTGCTCGCCTAGCGTCGGGGCATGCGCCTGACTCCTGGTGACCAAGCCCCCGACTTCGAGCTGCTCGACGCCGACGAGCAGCCGGTGTCGCTGATGCAGCTGCGCGGTGACCGGGTGGTCCTCTACTTCTACCCGGCGGCCCTGACCCCGGGCTGCACCACGCAAGCCTGCGACTTCCGCGACAACCTGGGTGTGCTGCGCAATGCGGGCGTGACCGTCGTGGGCATCTCGCCGGACACACCACAGAAGCTGCGGGAGTTCCGCGAGGTGCACGGTCTGCCGTTCACGCTGGTCTCCGACCCCGACCATCGCGTGCTGGAGGCTTACGGCGCGTGGGGCGAGAAGACGCTCTACGGCAAGAAGGTCACCGGTGTCATCAGGTCGACTTTCGTTGTCGACGGGCGTGGCGACGTCGAGCACGCGTTCTACAACGTGAAAGCGACCGGACACGTCGCCAAGCTCATGCGCGACCTGCAGCTCGCCGGCTGACGGCACGCGCCAGCGACGCCAGCAGCGACGGATCGGTGATCAGCACGCCGAGCGCCCAGCGCGCCGAGAACTCACTCGCAAACACCCGGGCGGCTTGCTTCGGGGTCAGCCGGTCGAGCCGGCGGATCGCCCGGTCCCAGTCGGTGTCGCCGTAGTCGACGATGCGCTTGTTGACGGCGTAGGAGATGGCAAGGTCGCGGCCGGTGCTGCGCCGCCACCCGCGCGGGTAGGCCGCCAGCCCGTGAGCGCTGTAGTCGCCGCCCGCGTCGACGAGTGCCCGCCCGGCGAGCCGCCCCGCGCTGATGGCGTAGCGAATGCCTTCCCCGAGCAGGGTGGAGCCCTGACCGGCCGCGTCACCGACGACGAGCAGGCCGTCCCCCACCAGCTGCGTCGCCCGCGGCGGGATGACGGGCATCAACCCGCTGTGCAGCTCGAGCGCGCCCGCGGGCGACGTCGTTCCGGCGACCGCACGAAAGGCATCGAGCAGCCCGTCGAGCAGCACCCGCGGCTCGGCGTCGCTCTCCGGTCGCACGACGCCGACGCCCAGGCGGACCCGACCGTTGCCGCAAGGAAACGCCCATCCGTAGCCGCCGGGCGCGACGTCGTCACCGAGCCAGAAGATCGCTTCGTCGGCGTCGTACCCCGGTGCGTGCAGCTCCAGCTCGATCCCGACGGCACTGCGTTCGTTGCGGGGTCGCATCCCCGCGTCACGCGCGAGGAAGCCGGTGTGGCCGCTGGCATCGACGACGATGCGTGCGTGGAGGTCGTGCGCGCCGCGGAACGGATCGCGCACCCGGACGCCGGTGACCCGCCTGCCACCCGCGCCCGCGCGCAACGGTCCTTCGACCGGTGCCTTGAGCCGTATCGTCGCGCCGGCCTCGACAGCCTGCGCCGCGAGCCACTGGTACGTACCGCGTACGTCGAGCACACAGCCCACCGCACGGCGGTAGGTCTTGACGACGTCGGTCGTGGGACCGATCACGCGAATGCGGTGCACCGGGTGCCAGCACGATTCCGGGACGCCGAGCCGGCGCAGCGGCCGGACGAAACTGCCGCCGCTCGTGCGCACAGGCTCACCGATCGCGTGGTTGCGCTCGCAGACGACAACCTTCAGCCCGCCGCGGGCGGCCTCCGCCGCCGTCGCCAGACCCGCGGGTCCGCCGCCGACAACGACGACGTCCGCGGAGTCGGCCGTGTCGCGCACTCCCCGACGCTAGGTCATGCGGGCGACCACCGGCGCCGACGGGCGACGGTGGGCAGCGCGGCGGCGAGCACCAGCAGAGCGAGTCCGGCGGCCAGCAGCGCAGGATCCGCACCGACGCTCGGCACAGTCGGCCTCATCGGCGCGGTCGGCCGCGCTGGCGTGGTCGGGGCCGTCGGCTCCGGCGGCCCGGCTCCCAGGCCGCGCTGCCGGTAGGGCGGTTTCGCCTTGTGCCCGAAGTTGTAGGTCCACACGCCCCGCCCATGGGTGGCGACGACGAGGTGTGACCCCTGTGGGTTGAGCCGCAGGTCGAGTACCGAGGCATTCGGCAGTCCCTTGCCCACCCTGGTCCAGTGCGTGTGTCGCGGGTGCGCGACCTTCTGCCGGGCCGAGTAGACCCCCAGGTCGGTGCCGACGAAGACGCGCCCGTTGCGCACGACCAGGGCGTTGCCCGGCACCCGTGGGAGGTTGCCGCTGATGCTGCGGAAGTGCTGCCCGGCGTCGTGCGACACGTAGACCGGGCCGCTTCTGTTGCCGTTGGGCACCCAGCGACGCAGGTAACCCGACAGCGCGACGTAGACGGTCCGCGGATGCCGCGGGTCGATCGCCACGCCCTGGATGTAGCGGTTGGGCAGACCCTTGTGGGCCGTCTTGTGCCAGCAGGTCTTGTGACCGATCGCGGCGGAACAGCCGGCCTTCACGTTGGTAGCGAGCCCGACATGGAAGTACTTCCGCTCGCCGCTGCCCTGGCTGATCGGGTCGCACAACCCGCAGAACGGCACGTACATCTTGGCACCCAGAATGGTCACCGCAGTGGCGATGTTGTTGACCCCGCCTCCGCCCACGCCTGGTTTGCCAGCGACGCTGCTCGGTCCGAGGTCGTAGGTCGAGCTCCAGTTTCGAGTTGCGACACCTTTGGTGCCCTCGTCGATGTAGCGACCGACCTCCACGACGTGGCGAGGGTTGCGCGGGTCGAGCAGGAACGGCGTCGCGAACTGGCTCGTCGTCGAGCTGGCGTCACCCGGAGTGATGTCGGTCCAGTTGTGCCCGCCGTCCGTGCTCACGCTCATGACTCCGTAGGTGTACTCCTCGTAGACCTGGTTGGAGTTGCGCGGCACGACGGCGGTGTCGAAGCCGTCGCCGCCGTAAATCTCGTCACCGCGCCGGCTGCCCGGCTCGATCTTCACCTCGCCGTTGTCCTGCAAACCGGCGTAGATGGTGCCGTCGGAGCCCTCGACGGCGTAGTAGGGCTGCGTCGTCGCGAGGCCGAGGTTGAGCCAACGCCACGAGTCGTTGTCGTATCCGGTGTAGCCCAGCTGGGTGACGTGGGAGTCCTGGCTGAAGACGCCACCATCCGAGCCCGAGTAGAACGTCGTCGTGCCGTTCTGGTGGGTCACGAACGCGGCCGCATGCTGGTCGGGGTGAGTCGTGTCACCGCTGTAAACCGGTCCAGGGATCGTCGAACAGTCGACTGCGGACAACAACGCACAACCGTTCCAGTAACGCGACACCGTGCGCCACTGTGCGCGGACGCCGGGAGCTGTCTGGTTGGCGACGGCCTCGTAGACCTCCTCGAGACCGAGCAGCACGCGGTTGTCGTCCTTGGGGTCGACGGCGATCCACTGGTCATACCAGGACTGGACGCCGGGCCCGTAGAGATCGGCCTGCTGAACGAGCAGGCCGCTGCCGGGTGCGGACCCGAGCGTCTGCGAGTTGGCCTTGGGCACCCAGCTGCTGCCGGGGTCGGCAGTCGTCGAGACGTAGACACCGTTGAGCACGCTGTTCTTCGCCGGCAGCGGGCCACCGACGAGGACCTCGTTGCGCATGTTGCCGGCATCCTGGACCACGGCCCACAGGTATTTGCCGTCCGCGGAGTAAGCAATCGACGTGCGGCCGATCGGGTCGTCGCTCGGCGTATCACTCGCATTGTTCGTCGGCACACCGAGACCGGTAACGGTGTCCTGCGGCACGTAGTGGAACGTGCCGCCCCGACCACTGCTGGTGGACCGGTAGAAGCCATTGCCGACGGAGTCGATGCGGCCGTTGGGCTCGGTGCCTTTCCCCCGGCGCCAGCCGACGACGGCGACGACCTCACGTGGGTGCCGGGGACGCACCCGGACGTCGGTGACGAAATTGCCGAACGGGGTGGCGCGGTAGACGCCGTTGTGTGCGGCGTTGGTGGGCAGGGTGACATCGCGGTAGTGACGCCCGTGGTCGGTCGAGAGCCACAGTCCGCGGTTCGTCGCGGCGAAGACGCGCCCGCGAGGGAAGCCTGCGCTCGGTGCCACGGCCTCGACGTGGAAGACGGTCAGTACGCCGGGCAGTCGCACGTGTCGCCACGACGAGCCACCGTCGTTCGTGACGTACATGCCGTTGCCGTAGTAAGCGTCGGCATTGGTGTTGGCCTCACCCGTGCCGACGTAGACACGGGCGGCGTTGCGTGGGTCGATGGCGACACCGCCGATCGACATCACGCCTTGGCGGTCGAAGCGCGGCTGCCACGAGTGGCCGGCGTCGTTGCTGCGCCACACACCACCGCCGGCGGTGCCGACCCAGACCAGGCCGGGGCGTCTCGACGTCGTGGCGATGGAGGTCACGCGGCCGGCGAGATTGTGGAAGCCCAGCCCCGTGAGGTCACCCGAACGCGCGGGATCATTGGCGTAATAGCGGGTCGGACCACGCAGCGTCCAGTGCCGCGCGAAACGGCGGCTCGTGCCCACCTGTGCGGCTTGCGCGACCCCTTGCTGGATCGCATCCGAGAGTGCCACCGGACTCGACAACCCGAGAGCGCCGTAGTGCCGCCCGCCGAGCGCCTGCTGCGCGGCCATCTCCTCGGCCGGGTCGATCGGCGTGATGCCGGAGGGGTTCAGCAGCTGTCGCAGATCGGTACCCGCGGCGCCGCCGAGCGGAGCAGCAGTTGATGCGGTCTCGGCCGGAGCCAGCGCTCCTGCGAGTGCCAGCGAGAGACCGATCGCCGCAGCGACCCACGAGGTAGCCCGCAGCTGCCGGCGGCCACGCTGCCGCTTCCGCACGATCGAGGCGTTCATCCCCACACCCTCCCGTTGACATAAATCGACGTCAGACGAAGCGCAGCGCGATCACCGGATGCAGCTCCAGATCGTTGGGCGCCATGCCCGTCTGTCCGTGGAAGAAGTCGAAGAAGCCGATGCCGCGGACCACCACCTTACGGTTCGTGGTCTTGAAATCCGTCGTCACGCCGTAGTGGTTGTTCATGTGTCGCCGCGCGGTGCGGATCGCGGATTTGAAAGGACTGATGGCGCCCACACACGAGGGCGCCGGGATCTCGGCGATGATCGTCCGACCCGCCAGGTCGCTCAGGACGAGGTGGTAGTCGCCGTCGTCCTCGCGGACGTACTGCTGCAGCCGTGCATGGAGTCGATACACGGTCGTCTCAGCCGGTGCGACCCGAGCCGTCTGCGGCTTGGACGCCGGCGTGGCGAGCCGGCGCAGGAACCTGATCGTCACGTCGCGGGGGACGGTCCCGACGAGGTCGCGGTCGTCGTCGGTCCCGGTCTTGACCGTCCATCGCTCGGTGCCGCAGGTCGTGACGGCCAGCGCCAGCTGGGACCGGCCGACCGCGTCGTGTCGGAAATATACGGCGAGCGGGTCATCCCCGGCCGGGGCAACCGAGCCGGCCGTTCGCTGCGGAGCAGCGGCGGTCGCCACCGGCAGCAGCGCGAGCGCGGCCACCGTGGCGATGACGGCTACGGCAGGGCGCCGCGACGGCGGACGGAAGGGCATGGCCCGATCATCGCGGTTAGCGCGGGAACAGGTAGGCAATTCGGGCAAAGACCAAATCGACGTGGGGTCGGTGGGAGTCGAACCCACACTGGCGTGCTCCTAAGACACGTGCCTCTGCCGTTGGGCTACGACCCCGTCGAAGCCGACACTCCATTGAACGACAGATTCGCGTCGTAGGCGGTCAACGGTAGATCGCCACGCCCCACCACGAACGCTGCGTCGCTGACACGATCGCCGAGATGTGGGTCGATCGACGGGTCACCTTCAGTGCCATCACGCCACTTGGTCTGCCCGAGCACACACCGTCGCTGCGCGTGCCCTCGACGACGAGCTTTAGCCGGCCGGCGTCGCACCGGCCGACCAGGTAGACCGTCGAACCGATCGGGACC
>JAVEEE010000287.1 GCA_030840615.1 Frankiaceae bacterium
GGATGCAGTCCATCTCCTCGGCTGTCGCGGCCGGCGTCGGGCCCAAGCCGCACAGCACCGTCTCGGCCGTCGCGACGAGCGCCTCGACGTAGGGCCGTGGCGCCGCACCCGGCGGCGCGACGCCGGCCGCAGCGAGCCGCCCGTGCCGTACGACGACGAGGTCCCAGCCGCCGTCGAACCGCGGCCGCGCGGCGACCACCTCGGCGCACGCCGCCAGCGCCGCCAGCCGGTGCATCCGTGCCGCTGCCCGCAGGAACGCGGCCGCGCGGTCGCGGTGGGCCGCGGCCTCTTCGTAACGCTCCTGCGCCGACAGCGTCACCATCCGCCGCCGCGCCGCGTCGAGCACCGGCCGCGGGTCACCCGCCAGCACCGCCCGCGCCGCGTCCGCGACCGGCGCGTAGTCGCCCGGTGTGACGCCGCCCTCGCACGGCGCGGGGCACCGCCCCATGCCGGCCAGCACGCACGCCGGTGCGGTCTTGCGCGGCGACAGTCGTTGCGTGCACTGCCGCAGTGGTACCGCCTCGTGCAGCGCCGCCATCGCTGCCTGCGCCGTGCGCGCCGACCCGAACGGCCCGAAGTAGGTCGACCCGTCGTCGGCAATCTTGCGTACGACGGCAAGCCGCGGATAGGGCTCGTTGGTGAGCTTGAGCCACACCGCCTTCTCCGGGAAACGCGAACGCCGGTTGTAGCGGGGCTTGTGCTCGGCGATCAGCCGCAGCTCGCGCACCTCGGCCTCGAGCGGGTGCGCACACGCGATGGCGTCGACGCGTTCGGCGATGCCGACCATCTCGGTCATGCGGGCGCGCGGCTCCGACGCGACGAAGTACTGCCGGACCCGCGTGCGCACGTTGCGCGACCGCCCGATGTAGAGCGGGCGGCCACGCGAGTCGCGGAACGTGTAGACCCCCGGCCCCTCCGGTAACCCTTCGGCCAGGTGCCGCTTGCGCCGCACCGACGCCGGCACCAGACCGGTGAACGTCTGCAGCTCTTCCAGCGACCGCACGCCGAGGTTGCCGAGGCGTTCCATCAACCCGTGCAGCACATCCGTGGTCGCCTGCGCGTCGGCCAGCGCCCGGTGGCACGGCGTCGTCGTCGTCCGGAAGATGCGCGACAACGTCGCGAGCCTGCAGTCGGGCGCCTCGTCGCGCGTCAGCACCCGGCGAGACAGCCGCGCCGTGTCGAGCGAGTCGAACCCGGGCCACGGCAGGTCGAGCGGGACGCAGCCCGCGCGCAGGAACCCGAGGTCGAACGGCGCGTTGTGCGCGACCAGGACCGAGCCGCGCGCCCACTCGAGGAACGCCGGCAACGCTGCGCGCAACGTCGGCGCCGTCGCGACCATCGCGTCGGTGATGCCGGTGAGTACGGCGATGAACGGCGGGATGTCGGTCATCGGGTTGACGAGCGTCTGGAACTCGCCGAGCAGCTGGCCGCCCTGCACCTTCACCGCGCCGATCTCGGTGATCGCGGCCGAGTTGGGCGAGCCGCCGGTGGTCTCGAGGTCGACGACGACGAACGTCACCTCCGCAAGCGGCGTGCCGAGCTCGTCGAACGTCCCCTGCCGTGGAATGGCGGAGCCGCCGGGCAGGGGGACCGGCGACGACTGCAACACCCTTCGGACGGTAGGGCGACCCAACGACAATTCGGCGGCAGGCGCGCCGTCGTACGCTCGGGGTCATGCCGACGGCCGCACCTTCCGACGACACCCGCTGGCGGTGTACGGCGTGCGGCAACCTGACCCGCTTCGACGTGCTGCGCTCGACCCGGACCCGGGACTTCGTCCACGCCGACCTGTCCGGCGCGCAGCAGGTCGAGGAGAGTGAGGTGCTCTCCGACGTGGTCGAGCGCGTCACGTGCCGCTGGTGCAACGGCGTCGACACGGTCGAGCTGGTCGCGCGTCCGTTGGCATGAGGGCGCCGGCATGACCGGCCCGACGGTGGAGCTGCCGGAGGCGGTACGCCGGCGGGTGGTCGACGTCGCCGCGGAACGTCTCGGTCAGCTGCCGGCCGACGAGGTGCCCGCGTCGCTGCGACCGTTTGCGAAGTTTGCCCCCGGGCGGCGGCGGCAGGTCGTGCTGCCGATCGCGGCGGCGCTCGAGACGGACGAGGCGTTTCGCGAGGCGGTCGCGCAGGGGTTCCGCGACAACGCACCGGAGCTAGTGGCCGCGCTGGAGCAGGGTTCCGCGGTGCCGGCGGCCGACCCGGTCGACGTTGCGGCCGTCGCCTACCTGCTGCGCTCTCCCGGCTGGCAGGAGCGCGTCGCGCGGGGGGCGTCCGACGAGGCTGCGGCCCGGGCGGCGGCGGAGGAGGAGGTCGCGCGGCAGGCGGCGAGGCGGCTCGACCGCGACGCCGCGGCCGAGGCCGAGGCGTTGCAGGCGAGGTTGACCGATGCCGAGGCCGCGCTCGCCCGCGCTCTGGCCGACCTCGAGCGGGAGCGCCGCCGGGCCCGGGAGGCGGGGGAGCGGGCCCGTGCCGCGGAGCGGACGGCGGCGGAGCAGGCCGAGCTGAGGG
>JAVEEE010000311.1 GCA_030840615.1 Frankiaceae bacterium
ATCCGCCGTTTATCGAGTCGGTCACGCCGCGCACGCGTTCCATCAATCGGACACTGGGCGGACAGTGGCTCGCGAAAAATCTGCTCGGCCGCGGGTGCTCCGCCCGCAATCCCGCTCGTGGACAGGGCTTTTGCGTTCACTCGACCTCTCGACGTTCTGAGTACGCGTCAGAAGCGCTTACGTGCGGCGGCGTCAACCGCAGCACCGCTCCCCCTTCAAGTCGCCGAGCGGGCGTGCGCCGACTGGCTCGGCAGACGCCCGGAGCTCGTCCGGAGCGATCGTCTCGTCGTCACCGACCGACACGCGTGGTGGCCGTCGTGTGCGCGGCCTACGCGGCAATCGAGCGGCGCGACTTCCCGTCGCTGCTCGCGCTGCTCGCCCCGGCGTCGAGCTCCACGACCCCGATCTGCCCGGCGGCGGGACCTTCGCCGGCGCTTGTTCTCGTAGAAGTCCTGACTCTTCTCGAGGCACCGACACGAGGACGCTGAGACCGGGCTGTTTCTGAGCAGCGTTCGCTAGGACGCCTCGACCAAGCCCAGGATCGTCTCGGGCCGAACGCCATCGAACTTCATTGCCTCAGCCGCGGCCTCGGTCTGTAGAGCCTCCTGCCAGGCCGAGATGTCGGGGACCTCCACAATCAGGCCGACCCGATTCGAGCCCGACGGGTCGCGGAACGTGCGCGCCGTCATTCCCAGCGGCCCGAAGAGTTCCTCTCGCTTCGGTGAAGCCAGCCAGTGGTCGACGTCATCTACCTCGTGGAACACAAGCAGTGTTTCCATCGTGCCTGCCCTTCCCACAGCCCGGAGCCGTGTGTGTCGTGAGTGTGTGAGCGAGGAACCTAACCCGTCTCTCACGACACGGCTAGGGCCGTGCTGGCCGTGCGCCCGCTTCGGACGACTTAGGGGCGTTTGCGCTTACCCGCAGCACGCGCGTCCTTCGCCCCATGGAGCGAGCGTGTGGACACGCACTCGCTTGGCGATCCGACCGTCCACCTTGACTGTCCATTCACTGTCCGAATCCCCGGTAATCGGATGCAACCCGATGGCATCCGCGAGACGGCGAACCCGCATAAACAGCGTGAATCCACGACTTAGCAACTGAATTGCCATGCAGAAGGTCGTGGGTTCGAGTCCCATCAGCCGCTTCGGATTAACCCTGCAAATCGCAGGGTTTGTTCGTTTCTGGAAGCTGACGGCATCGTCATTAGCGCCCGTTTACTGGTCCCCCAGCGGTCCCCCACACCGCGGTAATTTCGATCGCTTCCCGAAACGCCAGTCGTGGTGCGGCTTGTCGACCAATCCGAACTCACGACCTTCTGCGCACGCGTCAGACGCCCTGTCTGTAGGCGATTTGCGCGATCAGCTGGTGCGCGGATGAGTGCGACCGACATGCCGCAGCCGGCGAGCGGCGGAGACGACGCGAGCGAGGTACCCGCAGTTCGGCGCGCAGGGAGAGCGCGAAGACGAGAGCGCAGTCAATTCAGCTTCGCGATCGGCCGTCCGCTGAGTGCGGCCAGGCAAGAAGGCCAGCGCAACGATCAGGCCCAACAGACACATGCAGGCGGCAGCCACGAACCCACCCTTGAAGCCGTGGGTGAGCGCGGCCCCGACCGACGATCCCCCGTCCAGCGCGTCGTTGGTGCGCGGTGTCGAGACCGACGTGAGGATCGCCAATCCGAGCGCTCCACCAACTTGAAGCGCCGTGTTGAGCAATCCAGACGCGAGCCCGGAATCCTGGGGCGCCACGCCGTTCGTGCCGGCGATCGTGACCGGCACGAAGGACATGCCGAGGCCAATCCCCATCACGATCATCGCCGGGAGCACGTGCTCGCCGTAGTCGCTGTGCCCGGATATACGGGTCAGGAGCAGCAGGCCGGCTGTCGCGACCACCAGGCCGCCCATGAGCACGGGCTTTGGCGAGTAGCGATCAACCATGCGTGACGCGATAGTGGACGAGCCGATGATCGACACGCTCATCGGCATGTAGGCGACGCCGGTCTTCAACGGGCTGAAGTCGAGCACCTGCTGGAGGTACAAGGTGATGAAGAAGATCACCCCGAACAGCGACGCGGCCAGGAGCAGCGACGTCACGGCCGCGGCAGTCAAACTGCGAGCGGAGAAGATGCGCAGGGGAACCAACGGGTTCTTCTGAGTTCGCTCGATCAGGAGGAAGGCCGAGACAAGCAGCGCCGCAGCAACGAGACCACCCACAGTCCGGCCTGACCCCCACCCCCATGTGTTGGCCTTGATGAGGGTGAAGACAAGCGCGACCGTCCCCAGCGTGATCGCGATGGCGCCCCCGATGTCATAACCGGGCGCTGAACTCTCCGAGCGGCTCTCTGGAATGCGTCGCCGTGACTGAGCCAGGAGCAGGGCGCCGACGGGTACGTTGACGAAGAAGACCCAGCGCCAGCTCAATGCTTCGACGATTACGCCTCCGAGCAGCAGGCCCACCGCACCGCCGGCTCCAGCGATGGCGCCCCACACCGCCAGTGCGCGGTTGCGCTCCGGGCCCTCGGCGAAGTTTGTAAGGATGATTGACAGAGCCGCGGGCGAAACCAGCGCGCCACCCAGCCCCTGAACGCCGCGGGCAACCAGCAGCGTCGCCTCCGACTGCGACAGACCGCAGACGAGCGACGCGCCCGCGAAGAGCGCCGTGCCTGTCATGAACAGCCGCCGCCGCCCGAGGCGATCCGCGAGGCGCCCGCCCAGAAGGAGAAACCCTCCGAAGATCAGGATGTACGCGTTCAGAACCCATACCAGGCTCTGCTGGGAGAAACCGACGTCGCGCTGGATCGTTGGCAACGCGACGTTCACGATCGTCGAGTCGAGGACGATCATGAACTGCGCGACGGCGACGAGGATGAGGATGACGTTCGTGTCGACCCGCGTCGTGGTGGCCGTGGCCGGAGTGCCGACCGCGGCCGACCCGGCAGATTCGCTTGCGTTCGAGGATGCGTCAGTGGTCATGCGAGATGCTCCGACAGGATCTGTCCGGCTCGATCCAGCGCCACGGCCGCTTCGTCAAGCAAGGCGGAATAGGCCTGGAAGACGTGGGGCACCCGCGGGGTGATGCCGAGCGTGACCTCGACGTCGGCGGCTGCGGCCTGTCCCGCGAGGCGAACGGCGTCGTCGAGGAGAACCTCGTGGCTTCCGGCCTGGATGATCAGGGGTGGCAGGCCGGAGAGGTCGGCGAATACGGGACTGATCAGCCCAACGCTGGCGTCTCCCCCCTGCGTGTAGTCGGCAACTCGGGGTTCGAGGAGCTCTCGGTTCAGCAGCGGGTCGACGTCGTGCTTGGTCTCCATCGTCGCCCCGCCGAGGGTCAGATCCACGTACGGCGACATCACGTACGCCG
>JAVEEE010000342.1 GCA_030840615.1 Frankiaceae bacterium
GTGCTGGCCCAACGGCCGGGATGACGAACGGGCACCGCCCGGATGGTCTCCGGATGGCGCTCCTCGCCCTGACCGGTCAAGGTGCCGTCAGACGGTCGGGTTGATCTCCGGCGTCGAGATCGCTCCCTGGCCGACGCCCCACTTGTCCAGTGCCTTCTTGTAGGTGCCGTCGGCGATGATCAGCTCGAGACCCCCCTTGATCGCGTCCGCGAAGTCGGTCGCCGTCTTCGGCAGCACATAGCCGTACGGCGCGGAGTCGTAGATGTCGCCGAGCAGCTCCAGTTGGCCGTTGGTCTTGGCGACGGCGTAGGCGCAGACCGGCGAGTCGGCCAGCATCGCTGCGGCCTTCCCGGAGATCGCGGCGCTCGTCGCGTCGTCCTGCGCTCGGTACTGGTCGATCTTGATGGCCGCCTTGCCGGCCTTTGTGCACATCTTCGACCGGGCGGCGAGATCGTCGACCTGCACCGTGTCCTTCTGCACGGCGACATGTTTGCCACAGGCGTTGTCGACGCTGATGCCGCTGGGGTTGCCCTTCTGGGTGGCCCACTGGGTGCCGGCGTCGAAGTAGCTGATCATCGTCGCCTGCTTCTCGCGGTCGGCGTTGATGGTGAACGACGAGACCCCGATCTCGAACTTGCCGGACTTGACGCTCTCGATGATCGCGCCGAAGTCGGCGGTCACCCACCTGGTCTTGAGGCCGAGCTTTGCGGCAACCGCGTCGAACACGTCGACGTCGAAGCCCTGGACCGTCGTGCCGTCCTCGGCGAGAAACTCACTCGGCGCGTACGTCGAGTCGACTCCGATCGTGATGACGCCGTCGCTCTTCACCGCAGCGGGAACTTTTGCCGCCAGCGCGCTGTCCGGGGAGGTGCCAGGGTTGACGGTGTCGGTGCCGCCGCCGGACGAGCTGCCGCCGCAGGCGGTCACGAAGCTGAGGACCGCTGCGAGTGCGATCGCTCCTGACAGCAGTCGTCTCGTGCGGGTCACCCAAACCTCCCCAAGGACGCTCATCAGCGACATCTTGGCAGGAGGCGGCCGGAGGGCCATCGCTCGGGTTGTGCAAAAATCCCGGCAGATCGGGTGACCCCCGCGTTGACCCCCGAGGGCCGGACCGGCTCCGCCGCCGTACGAGTGCTGGAGCCCCCATGGCCGTGGAGAGCGTGCCCATGTCGTCGGACCGCCCGAATGTCGACCCCGCTGCCGAGAGCCCTGTGTTCGCGCTGCACCGGGGCGGCAAGATCGAGGTGGTCTCGAAGGTGCCGTTGCGCGATCGCGACGACCTCTCCCTGGCTTACACACCGGGCGTCGCCGAGGTCTGTCTGGCGATCGCCGCCAAGCCGGACCTCGTGCACGACTACACCTGGAAGAGCTCGACGGTCGCGGTCGTGACCGACGGGACCGCGGTCCTGGGCCTCGGAGACATCGGGCCGGCCGCCTCGCTGCCGGTGATGGAGGGCAAGGCGCTGCTGTTCAAGCAGTTCGGCGGCGTCGACGCCGTGCCGATCGCGCTCGACTGCACCAGCGTGGATGACATCGTCGAGACGGTGGTGCGGATCGCACCGGCGTTCGGCGGCATCAACCTCGAGGACATCAGCGCGCCGCGCTGTTTCGAGGTGGAGGACCGGCTCAAGGCCCGCCTGGACATCCCGGTCTTCCACGACGACCAGCACGGCACGGCCATCGTCGTGCTGGCTGCGCTGCGCAACGCCGCCCGCCTCACCGGCCGGACGCTCGGTGACCTGCGCGCAGTCGTGTCCGGCGCGGGCGCCGCCGGCGTCGCGGTCACCCAGATCCTGGTCGAGGCCGGCATCGGCGACATCGCCATCGCCGACAGCAAGGGACTGCTCCACGAAGGTCGCGCGGGTCTCACCGCGATCAAGATGGAGATGGTCGGCCTGACCAACAAGGTCGGGCTGGTCGGCTCGATCGAGGAGGCGCTGAGCGGAGCCGACGTCTACATCGGCGTCTCGTCCGGCAAGGTCGCCGACGAGGCAGTCGCCACAATGGCCAAGGACGCCATCATCTTCGCGCTCGCCAACCCCAACCCGGAGATCCACCCGGATGTCGGCCGCAAGTACGCCCGCGTGGTCGCGACCGGTCGCAGCGACTTCCCCAACCAGATCAACAACGTGCTCGCGTTCCCGGGTGTGTTCCGAGGTGCCCTCGACGTGCGGGCGAGCTCGATCACCGAGGGAATGAAGCTCGCCGCCGCGATCGCGATCTCGGACGTGGTCGGCGACGACCTCAGCGAGGAGTGCGTGGTCCCCAGCGTGTTCGACTCACGGGTCGGACCGACGGTGGCAGCGGCTGTGGCCGAGGCCGCTCGTACCGAAGGGGTTGCGCGGATCTAGGGTCTGGCCATGCTCGCTGCCTTTGCCGCCCGGTTGTCGCCTGACGACCCGCTGTCGGGGCTCGAGGTGGGCGACCGCCCGGACCCGACACCACCCGACGGCTGGGTGACGGTCACCGTCAAGGCCACCTCGTTGAACCACCACGACATCTGGGCGTTGCGCGGGATCGCGCTCACCTCGGACCAGCTGCCGAAGGTGCTGGGTGGCGACGCTGCCGGCATCGACGAGGAGGGCAACGAGGTCGTCGTGCACTCCGTGATCGGCGACCCCGATGCAGCGGGCGGCGACGAGACCTACCTGCCTGCCGACTGCCTACAAGATGCTCTTCTCCCGGTCGGCCACGCAGCCTGGTGACACGGTGCTGGTGCAGGGAGCCGGCGGTGGTGTCGCGACCGCCGCGATCGTGCTGGCGCGCGCGGGCGGTCTGCGAGTGTGGGTGACGAGCCGCAGCGAGGACAAGCGCAAGCGGGCGCTCGACCTGGGGGCGCATGACGCTTTCGAGTCCGGCGCCCGGCTTCCGGGGCGGGTCGACGCAGTCATCGACAGCGTCGGCGAGGCGACGCTCGATCACTCGCTCAAGTCGTGTCGACCGGCGGTCGTGTCGTGCTGTGTGGCGCGACAAGTGGACGCGCTGCGTCCGTCGAGCTCGCCAGGGTCTTCTTCAGCCAGGTCGACCTGCTCGGTTCGACGATGGGCAACCGCACGGATCTGCAGAAGCTGCTCGCGTTCCTCGTCGCCACAGGTGCTCGCCCGACGATCGACACGCAGCTGCCGTTGAGCCAGGCCCGTGAAGGCTTCGCCCGCATGGTGGACGGCGAGCTGTTCGGCAAGGTCGTGTTCACGCCCTGACCGGCGTTCGTGATGGCATGGTGGTCAGCATGCGCAGAAGCCTTCGCTGGTCCGTCACCGCGTGCCTGGTTGCCGTCAGTGCGGTCGCCGGGCCCGTGGCCGCCGTCCGGCCGTCCGCGTCGAGTGCGGTCGCGGTCAGCCCGGCGCACACGCACGTCGCGTTCCATCGGGTGACCGGCGGTCTCAGCAACCCGGTGTTCGTGGCATCGGCACAGGACGGTGCCAACCGGCTCTACGTCGTGGAGCAAGGCGGCACGGTTCGCGTCGTCACGAAGGGACAGGTGCACGCGACGGTCTATCTCGACGTGCGCAGCGAGGTCGCGTGTTGCGGTGAGCAGGGTTTGCTGAGCATCGCCTTCCACCCGCACTTCAGCAGGCACCCGTTCGTCTACGTTGCCTACACGCGGGCGAGTGACGGCGCCCTGCAGGTCTCGCGGTTCAGAGCGACCGGGGGCGGCGCCACCCATGTGCTGGCGGGCTCCGAGCGCCACATCATCACGGTGCCGCATCCCTCGCAGTCCAACCACAACGCCGGGCAGCTGCTGTTCACGCCCGGAGGCATGCTCCTCATCAGCACCGGCGACGGCGGAGGTGGAGGAGACCCCTTCGACAACGCGCGAAACCTCACGTCGTTGTCGGGCAAGCTGTTGCGGCTCGACGTCGACCGCAGCTGCGGCGGTCACCACTACTGCATTCCGCGGAGCAACCCGTTCCCGCACTCGGCCAGCGCCAACAAGCGCACGGTGTTCGACTGGGGCCTGCGCAACCCATGGCGGTTGTCGATCGACCGCGCCGACGGCCGGCTCTGGATGGCTGACGTCGGCCAGGACGAGTGGGAAGAGATCGACCACGTCCGGCTGCGAGGTGGCAAGGACTTCGGCTGGTCGTGCCGGGAGGGGATGCACTCCTACAACAGCAGCCGCTGCACCATCGGTGGCAAGCCCAGGCAGATGACCGGACCACTTCGCGAGTACCACCACGACGCCGCCAACGGCGTGAACCGGTGCGCCGTGATCGGCGGCTACGCCTACCACGGGCCGCGGTATCGCTTCGCCCATGGCCTCTACGTGTTCGGTGACTATTGCACCGGTGAGCTCTGGGCACTCGGCCCGACGTCGACCGGCGGTTGGTCGCGGGCGAAGGTCGGCGACATCGGCCACACCTACAGCATCACCGGCTTCGGTCAGAGCGACAGCGGCGAGATCTACGTCGTGACGCAGGACGGAACGCTCTACCACCTCGTGTTCAGCCGCACCGGCTGAGTGGATCGGGCGATGACGAGACGGCTGCTGATCGGGCTGGGCTACCTCGTTGCGGTGGCGGGCGCGGTCTTCACCCTGCAAGGCATCGGCCTGCTCGGCGGCAGCTCGATGAGCGGAGCGACCGAGTGGGCCGTCCTCGGACCGATCATCGCCGCGGCCGGCTTGGGCCTCGTCGCGGCCATGCGCCGTTCGTGACCCGCACGTTCCAGAAGCCGCTGGCGCCGTCGGTGTACCAGATCTCCCCGCGCGACGGCACGAACGTCGGCGCCGACATGGCATGCGAGCCCCCGGACGGCGGCCGGTTGAAGTAGGCCACCTCTCTCGGGTGGTAAGGGTCGCGGATGTCGAAGACGCGGAGCCCGGACAGGATCATGCTGCACGCGACGATGCCGGGATTCACCTGGCGTGGCACCGAGCAGTAGTGCGCGGCGTAGCCCTGCGTGCCGGTCTGCGCACCCGGGTCGTCCTGCTGGTTGGTGGCACGCGCACCCGGCTCGTGAACTGCAAGGCGGATTCGGCTGATCATCCGTGGGTTTGTCTCGTCGGAGATGTCGATGATGCGGGCCGCCCCGACTCGACTGTCCGGGTTGTACTGGAAGACGTTCGACGCGAACTCGTCGAACTCGATGAGGTACTTGCGGCCCTTGATCGTCACGGGAATGGTGTTCTGCGGGATGCTCACCTCGGGCCAGGTGAGCCGGCTGATCTCGTAGACCTGCGGGTTGGGCTTGCGTGCCTGGACCTCCGACAGGTCGAGGATGATCAGGCCGCCGCTGCCGTTGGAGGTCGCGGAGACGTAGTCGCAACACGGCGCGGCAAGATAGGCGCGGTTGCCGTCCGCGGAGATGCTCATACCGTGCGAGCCCCACGTCTCGGTGTGCCAGACGATCGAGGGAAGTGCGGGATCGGTCAGGTCGATGGCCGTGATCCCCTCGCGTGCCGTTGCTGTTGCGTAGAACGTCTTGCCGTCGGGCGCGAACCCGCTCTCGTGCCCGAGCGGTCCGATCGGCAGTGACGACTCGAACACCGGGTGTCGACAGTCCTTCGAGGCATCCCAGACGTCGACGAAGCCGACCTGCGTCGCCGGCGAACCCGCGTCGGCCACCAGCAGTCCGCGCTTCTGGTTCAGCCGGAGCGACTCGTGGGGCGTCTGCATGGCCGGGGTCTGCAGGACTGCCGTGCGAACCGGCTTGCGCGGGTTCTTCATGTCCAGCACATAGGTGCCGGTCGGCTCACCGTTGCCGGCGTCGCTCGGGAACAGCAGCGTGCTGTCGTAGAAGGCGCACTCGTGCCCGGCCTTGTCGACGTAGCGTTCGACCCGGTAGCCGCCGGACTGGCCGAAGTGCGACACCATCCTGGTGTTGCAGATGTAGCCCTTGGCGGCGCGGCCGTTGGTGAAGTCCGCGGCAGGGACGCGACCCTGCCGACCGGTCTCCGGCCCGGAGCCCGGGCCGCACTTCGCCCGTGGCGTCGCGCCGAGGTCGGGGGCGGGGCGTTCGGTCCCGAAGGGTGGAGCGGCGTGCTCGGCCGCGAGCCATCGGATGTCGTTGGCCTGCGCGGGTCCGCTCGAGCTGGTCGCCACGGCCGTCATCCCTGCCCCGACGAGGGCGGCGACAGTGGCGGCGGCGATCCCGAAACGCCCGGGCTGGCTGCGGAGAAGCGAACGCGACGTCTGCATAGGACGCCCTTCGACATCCGTCGCCCGTTTCCTGTCTGTTTGGGGTCAGTCGGTGTCGTCGTCGTCGAGGCGGGCCAACCAGGTCGCCAGCCGTTCGACCGGCGTCTCGAACTCCGGGTTGAGATCGACGAAGGTCTGCAGCTGCTGGGCGAGCCAGGCCACGGAGACCGACTCCTCGCCCCGTCGCTGCTGCAGCTCTTCGATGCCGCGATCGGTGAAGTACAAGTGCGGGCCCCAGGTTGGGTCGAGGGTGGCGTTGAGGGTTCAGTCGAAGACGGCGTCGAGCAGCTTCGCCTGCTCGGTCTCGTGAGTGTTGTGCGAGCCGGCGGCGGGTGAGGCCGATGAACCGCGTGAGATCCGGCGCAGGGTGCGCCCGCCGCCCATCGCCTGGAGGTGCTCGGGCAGGTTCAACGCGACGAACGGCCATGCGCCCTGGTTGGCCGGTTCCTCCTGCACCCACACGATGTCGGTGGCTGCCGGGTGGTTCTCCAGCGCGGCGCGGATCTCGTCGGTCGGCAACGGATACATCTGCTCGAGCCGCACGATCGCGACGCTGGTGTCACCGCTCTTCTCCCGACGCTTGTCGAGGTCGTAGAACACCTTGCCGCTCGTGAGGACGACTCGACGTACGCCGTCGCCGGCCGGCGCACGCGGGTCGGCGAGCACGGGTTGCCATTCGCCTGACGTGAAGTCGTCCGGCGTCGACGTCGCCGCACGCAGCCGCAACATCGACTTCGGAGTGAACACCACCAGCGGCTTGCACCGACCCGAGAGCACCTGGCGGCGCAGGAGATGGAAGTAGTTGGCCGGTGTCGATGGCTCCGCAACCGTCCAGTTGTCCTCGGCGGACAGCGCGAGGAAGCGCTCGATCCGCGCGGAGGAGTGGTCCGGGCCCTGGCCTTCGTAACCGTGCGGCAGCAGCAGCACGACGGACGTGCGCTGCCCCCACTTCGCCTCGCCGGCCGAGATGAACTCGTCGACGATCGACTGTGCGCCGTTGGCGAAGTCGCCGAACTG
>JAVEEE010000368.1 GCA_030840615.1 Frankiaceae bacterium
CAGCCCGCGCAAGGCTCGCCCGTTGCCTTGCCGCCGCCGTTCCCGTTCTTCGACGCGGTCCCGTCGCAGGTGCTGGCGTAGGCGTTGCCTGCGGATGCCGGTGACCCGTTGCCGTTGTAGGTCTGGCCGCTGGTCAAGTGCGGGTTCGGGCAGTTCGACGTGTCGACGTCGGTGAGCAGCGGGATGTGGATGGTCAACGTCGCGGTGTCGCCGGGCGCGAACGAGCCGCTGATCTGGTCGAAGAGGATCTGCGCGTTCTGGTTGGCGTCGCTGAAGACCGCCGAGTCGGCGTAGTAGGACGCCGCCGACAGCGTCACGGCGCCGGCGCAGTCGGGGTTGACGTGGAAGGTGCCGGTGATCGTGTCGCCCGCCCGCGTCACGACGCCCGCGGCGCTGGTGTTGTTGATGTCGTTCACGGTCGCGGTGCTGCCGTCGGCGTGCTGGATGAAGTAGCTGCTCGGGTCGTCCACGGCTGCCGACGTCGTGCAGTCCACCGCGGCGTAGGTGCCACCAGCGGTCGCGGCCATGCCGATCGACATCGTGGCAACGGCCACGAGCCCCGTCATCGTGCGTCGCAAGATGCTCATGGCTTCCCCCTCCGAACTCCCGGCTGCCAGGCGGACGCCGGGGCAGAAAACGGGGCCATTCGGACATCTTGGTACCACTGCCAGTGGCCATCCGGCAACAGAGGTGAGGCTGCTGGGGCTGGCGTGGTCGGGTCTCGCAGGCGCGGGATCAGCCGGTGCTGTTGTCTTCCGCCTCGGCGGCGAGGTCCAGCAGGATGCGCAGGTGTGGCGCGGCATGCCGGACCCGGAGGCGCCCGCCGCGACCCGCCATGACGCTCTGAGCGGACCGGATCACATCGATGCCGGCGGTGTCCATGAACGAGACGTGGGCGCAGTCGATGACCAGCACGTCCGGGTCGGCCTCGACGGCGACGGAGATCTCGTCCGCAAACCCGGGCGCCGAGAACACGTCCACCTCGGCCGGCGGGTTCACCATGATGACCTTGCGAACGTTTGACATGCAGTCTCCCCACCTTGGTGGGCGCAATCTGCTCTACGCGTCCGGTGAGGTCACCATCGCACGGCCTGCTGGCGGGTGCCGCCGATTTGCAGAAATCCGTACGGCGCGAGGCCGGCCTAGCCCTCGCGGTAGTTACGCAGCCGGAAGTCGCCCGCTCCGATGCGGCTGAGAGCGTCGTCGTAGTGGAACTGCCATCCACCGACGTTGGAGATCGTGCCGCAGATGAGCGAGCCGTAGACGACGCTCTGCGCGCCACCGTTGCACGTCGCCAGCGGTGCATAGATTGCTGCTGCGATCGTCGTGTGGTTGGCCATGTCGAAGGTCGACCCGAGCATGTAGATCTGAAGGTTCGCGGGGATCGGCACGGCGCTGCCGGAGTAGTTGATGCTCAGGTGATGACCCGTCGTCACGTTGCCGGACACGTAGATGACGGTGGGTCCGGTGACGGTCGTGTCGACGTCGAGGTTGAGCGAGCTCGCACACCACGTGCCCGAAGGCAGCGCATGGGTGGTGGTGGCTGACGTCGTGAACGCGGTCGCCGATGCGCAGCCCGCGAGCTGGGTGGACATGAACGCGGTCGCGGTCGAGCTGGCGATGTCGAACGGCGCGTCGACGGTGGTGTAGGTCGGGCACGGCCCGCCGGAGCAGCGCGCGGCGTTCGGGTCCTGTCCCCAGTTGTAGAGCGTCACGGTGTCGGTCGTGGCGTTGCCGTTGAGGGTGACGCTTCCGTTGCTGCCGATGGAGCCGTGCCCCGTCGTCGCGACGGTGCCGTTGGCGGAGTTGTAGGAGTCCGAACGGTTGCCGCCTCGCATCACGAGCCCCTTGTCGGCGAACGCGCCGACGCCGAACCGCGCGGATTGATAGGCGACGGCCTGCAGATGCCGGGTCAGCCCGCGGGTGGTGGCGCTCAGCAGGTACGACGGCGGACCGACGGCGTTCGTCTGCGCCGTGGCATACCAGTCGGCGCTCTGACTGCCCTGCGTGATGAGTGACGGGGCGCTGGCGGTCGGCAACGAGGCCGAGGCGCCGTTGTTGAGCATGAACAGTCCCCGGGAGACACCCGCGTCAGCGGCCGGCAGGACGTCGGTGAACTTCTCGTCGTGGCGAGCGACCGTGGCCTGGTTCATCGTCGTGGCAAGCATGAGCCCGCCGAGTGCCGTCAGCATCACGGTCAGGAGGATCGCGAGAATGATGGACCCGGAATCCCCTTCGTGATCATCCCAGCGCTTCATTGCGGACTCCAACCGATGTGTCGAACGTGACGCCGGCGCGACCTTCCTTGCCGGTCTGGATGAGCGTGACGTGGACGACGCCGATCTGGTTTGGCAGCGGATTGGCCAGGGTGTTGCCGGTCTGGTCCTGGTAGGTGAACAGCGACGTCGCACCGTTGCCCAGCGACGGCAGGACGGTGGTCGTCACGGTCGCTGTCGGCGTCGCGGTGCCCGGGTAGACGGCGCAGGCAGCCCAGCTGGAGTAGGTCTTCGCCGTGGACACGACGCTGCCGGACGTCACCGTCCACTGCTGGCGCAGGCAGGTGTTGCCGCGGTAGAGATCGACGGTGATCGAGTTGGCGGACGCAGCCCGGATCGGGTCGGCGACGCGGATGTCGCGGGCCATCCGCTCCAGCAGCTGCTGCACGTCGTCCGCGGACGTGGCTCGGTTTTGCAGCTGGCGGGTGGTGCGCATCCCGCTGATCATCGCCGTACCGATGATGCCGCCGACGGTGCCCAGCAGCGTGACAACGATGAGCAGCTCGATGAGGGAGAAGCCGCTGTCGGCCTTCGCGCGCCGGGTCACAGACATGAGCTCGACTTCTTGAAGGCCTGGATCGGGATGCCCGGGCTGGTGACGAAGTCGTCGCGGTATTGCGTGCCCGAGATCGTCTTCAACGCATAAGCCTTGAGGACGATCGACGTCGCGTTCGGGAACGGGGTGCCGGAGGGCACCGAGTAGCGGAACACCATCGAGCCGTCCGCGTTGGTCTTCAGATAGCTCATCACGAACTCGGCCGTGGTGAGGCCGGGCGCGGTGAGTCGCACCGTGTCGGTGGTGGCGACGTTGCTGACCGTCGCGTCGACGGTGGTCGCAGTGAAGAGGTTGAAGCTGGTGTTGTCGACGCAGAAGCCCTGGGTCGTCCCGCCCGCCGTGAACGGGCTGTTGGCGATGAGCGCGGTGACGTCGGGAGGCAGGCTCGAGCTGAAGAGGCTGATGCTGGCCAGACCGGTCCCCGTCGAGCCGTCGGAGAAGACGACGGCCACGGAGAAGGACTCGGTGCCGGGGTCATAGACGGTGGCGTCGGCGGGCAGCGTCACGCTCCAGTTGTTGCCGCTGCCGGCAAGGAAGCGGGTCGCGCTGCCGGCGTGGGTGGCGTAGGTGACCGAGCCGGACGTGATCGCGCTGCTGCCCGTTGCCGTGACGCTGATCGCGTTGCTCAGCGTGCCCGTCGCGGACAGCGTCTGGCTGGGTGTGGCCTTGACGGTGACCGTGGAGGTGCTCGCGCCGATCGTGAGCTGCACGCTGGTGCTGCCGGTGCCGCTCGTCGTACTCGTCGTCGCAACGACAGTGAAGTTGGTGGGGCCGGTGTCGAACGGACCAGTGGTCGTCGGGAGCGTGACCGACCAGCTCGTGCCACCGCCGACGTTGGTCATCGCCACGGACTGGGCGCCGTTCCGGGTGCCGAACCGCAGGCTCGCAGTCGTCGCCGACTTGGAGGTGGTGGCGGTGATCGTCATCGCCGTGGCCAGGTTGCCGGCCGCGCTCAGCTGCTGGCTGACCGGGCCGCTCACCGTGACCGTCATGGCGCCGGAGTTGGGTGCGACCTCGGTCGCGGTCGGACTGCGCAGGCCGTCCATCGTCACGACGCCTGAGTGCTGGCCGACGGTCCAGGTCACGGACACCGCGACGTGCTTGATGTCATGGGTGTCGCCGTTGGCGTCGGAGCCGCCGGTGCCGTCGCTGGCGTCGTCGCGCCAGGTGATGTTCGTGTGGACGCTGTAGTCCACCCCGGAGACCGTCTTCGTCGCCACGGGCAACGGCACCGAAGGCTTGCGCGGCGAGGCAGTCAGCGTGACCGTCGGCTCGGAGCCGTTAGCGGTGGCGAGGTAGCCGGTGTCCGATGCGTAGAGCCCGATCGTCGACCACGGCTGCGCGACGACGCTCTCCAGCGAGTTCTGGGCGACCTGGTTGGCGCGGGTGCGATCTTCGTGCCACGAGGCGGCGCGGAGCGTAGAAATGGACAGCGCAAGGAAGCCAGCGGTGACGACGGCGATGACGAACAGGGCCACCATCATCTCGATGAGCGTGAACCCGCCGTCGCCGTTCTCCGCCGGGCGGGGCCCGCGGTGAAGCTTGCGCATGCTTGCTCTTCGACAGCCGACAGATCACCTGTATGGCCTATAAGGCCCATGTTTTGCGGTGATGGGCTGTACGGCGTAACGAAGCCCGTGGAGAAATCGCTCGAAATGATTACTCAAGGCATCCACCGCATACCAGTAAAAGTCCGGCACATCAGGCCATGCTCCCGAAGGCGTTCACCGTCGATGGTTGAGACACGCTGACCAGGAGGCCCACGGCAATGCGGATCCCGTTCCACGTCCCGGGCCGGCGTGCGTCCATCGCGATGCAGCTGCTCGGGGTTTTTGCCGTCGCCGCCCTGCTGACCGGAGCGCTCATCGCCGTCAACGTCATCGGCGACTTCCGCAACGCGCGCGCCGCCGCCGTCCGCCAGGTCGGCAACGAGGCTGTGGCCCAGGCGCGAGGCATCACCGGCTATTACGCCAAGGATCTGCCGACGACGCTGGCGTCGCTGCTCGAGCAGCCGGGGATCACGAAGCTCCATGACGGTGGCTGCCAGCCGGCCGTCAGCGCCCTCAACAGGCTCGTGGCCGGCGGCGGCATCGCCGTCGTACGCGCCGACGGCAGGGTCGCCTGCTCCGCGGGGGAGTTCCGCCCGGTCGCCAAGGCGCCATGGCTGGCCCACGCGCTCAGAGCCGGCTACGGCTTCGGCGGCCCCCTGCCGGGCAGGCCGGGCAGCGCGCCGATGCTGGGTTACGCCGTGAGCTTCCCGACGCCCCGCGGCGCGGCGGCCCTCGTCATCGAGTCGCCCAGTGCGTCGAGCGTGCTGACCGAGTCGACGAGCCACGTGGACGTGATCGTCGTCGACGAGCCAACCGGTCGGGTCATCGACGGTCGGCCGAAAACGGTCGTCGGCGACATCGTCCGCGACGGGTTGCACGCCGCACTCGTCGGTCACCACCACACCCTCACCACCAACGGCCCCGACGGAGTACGCCGGATCTACGCCCGCTCGCCGGTGCGTGGAACGTCCTGGGTCGTGCTGGCCGGCCTCCCCGAAGACAGCGCACTGGCGATCGCGCAACACGACCTGCGCCGCAACCTCATCCTGGGCGCGCTGCTGCTCGGCATGCTGCTCGGACTCGGCACCGTGGTCTATCGCCGGCTGGCCCGGCCGATGCACCGGCTGCGCAACGTGATCGACCACCTGGCCACCTCCGACGTCGACCAGGTGAGCGGTGGCCACGTTCCGGAGTCGGGGCCACGTGAGCTCGGTCAGCTGGGCCGTGCCTTCAACGCGATGGTGGACGCGCGGGTGCGCAGCGAGGCGCGGCTGGCGTCGCTCGTGCGGCACGCGTCAGACCTCGTCCTGGTCGTCGGGCTCGACGGCGTCATCTCCTATACGACGCCGAGCATCGAGTCGTTGCTGGGTCTGCAAGTCGACGATGCGTGCGGCTCGCGCTTCCTCGACCTGGTGGCCGACGGCGACCGCGCATTGGTCAGGGATCGGCTGAGCCGCTGGCACAACGGCGACGTGCGGGCGCCGGCGCAGCTGGATTTCCGGCTGGCTGCGCACGACCGGGTCCGCGACGTCGAGGCGCGGGTGCAGAACCTCGTCGACGACCCTGCGGTCCGCGGGTTCGTCATCACCTGCCACGACATCACCGACCGCAGGCACACCGAGCGGCGGATGGCGCACGCGGCGATGCATGACTCGCTCACCGATCTGCCCAACCGTGCTCTCGTGCTCGACCGGCTCGAGCACCTGATGGCGCGCACCGGCCGCAACGGCACCACCAGCGCCGTACTGTTCGTCGACCTCGACCGTTTCAAGCTCGTCAACGACAGCAGCGGTCACGCCGCCGGCGACGAGCTGCTGGTCCAGGTGAGCGAACGGTTGTCGATCGTCACCCGCCCGGGTGACACGCTCGGCCGCTTCGGTGGCGACGAGTTCGTCATCGTCTGCGAGTCGCTGTCGGGGCTCGACGGCGCGACCGCTGTCGCTGAACGGCTGCTCGCGGAGATGCAGCCGGCGTTCCACGTGGCCGAGCAGGAGATCTTCGTGACCGCCAGCATCGGCATCGCGCTGGCGCAGCCCGGTGACGAGCCCGCCGACTTGTTGCGCGACGCGGACGCAGCGCTCTACCGCGCGAAGGAACGCGGCCGCGCCGGCTGGGCGGTCTTCGACGACGGCATGCGCCAGCAGGTGCGCCACCGTCTCGACATGGGCAACCGGTTGCGGCATGCGGTGAACGGCGAGGGGCTGTTTCTCGACTACCAACCGGTCGTCGCGCTGGGCACCGAGCAGGCCGTCGGCGTCGAGGCGCTGTTGCGCTGGCGTGGTGATGGCGTGGTCGTGCCGCCGGACGAGTTCATCCCCGTCGCGGAGGAGACCGGGCTCATCGTCCCGATCGGCGAGTGGGTCATCCGGGAGGCGTGCCGGCAGCTGCGCCGCTGGCAGGACGAGGACGGCTTCCCGACGGACGTGCACATGTCGGTGAACGTCTCAGCGCGTCAGCTCGCGCAACCCGACTTCGTCAACTCGGTGGCGCGCGCGCTTGAGGAAACCGGCCTGGCGCCGGGGCAGCTGACGCTGGAGGTCACCGAGTCGGTGCTCATGGACGACCGGGAGGCTGCAGCGTCGACCATGGCCGTGCTGCGAGCACTCGGTGTCTCGATGTCGATCGATGACTTCGGCACCGGCTTCTCGTCGTTGGGCTACCTCGACCGGCTGCCGGTCGACGAGCTGAAGATCGACCGCAG
>JAVEEE010000370.1 GCA_030840615.1 Frankiaceae bacterium
GGTTGTCAGGTATGAAAACCCCCCACCGACCAGTCGCCATCGTGGCCGGGCTGATCCTCGCCATGGGCTTGGGCACCGGCGCAGCGCTGGCTGCATCGGGTTCCCCCGGCGCGCCCACCAAGCCGGCTTCGACGTCCGGCTCCGTGGACACGGACGCGCTCCAGCAAGGCGACCAGACCACACCCGACACCGGACCTGAGGGCCCGGAAGGCACGGAGACCGAGTCGTCGTCGGAGGCATCCGGCTCGGAGACCGACGCGGCAGACGGACCGGGCGGCCACGCCGACCCGGCCGACAACGTTGACCATCAGTTCAACGGCGTCGAGTAACCGACCGCCCACCTGAGGACGGCAGCCGCCGGGAGGTGCGAGAGCACTCCCGGCGGCTGTCACATGTCGAGAACGCTCGGCATGCCCGATTTCGCGGCCAAGGTTCGGGCTGGTGGGGGATGCTGGCCCTGTGACGCGCGCAGGGGACGCCGGGTTCGCGCCGCTGGTCGGCCGCGGTCCGGAGCTGCATGTTGTCGAGGGGGCGTTCCAGCGGCTCGCCGACCGGCGAAGTCGTGACGGGCGGGGTGGCACTGTCGCGATCGTCGGGCCGGCTGGCGTCGGCAAGTCCCGGCTCGCCCGCGAGGCTCTGTCGATCGCCGCCGCGGTCGGAACCACGGCGCTCACGGGTCGCGCGGTCACCACGGGTGCGTCGACGCCGTACCGGCCCTTGATCGAGGCACTTGCCCCGTGGGCTCGCGGGCACGCAGTGAACGAGGTCGACCTGGGGGCGCACACGCGTGCGCTCGACGTTCTCGTGCCAGGGTCGGCGGGCGTGGCGAGCGACGCGTCGTCGCCGGTGTTCGTCGCGGAGGCGTTGTTGCGGCTGCTGCCTCTGGTGGCCGGCGACGGGCCGGTCGTGCTGCTGCTCGAGGACCTGCACTGGGCCGACGGGGAGACGTTGGCCGCCGTGGAGTATGTCGCCGACGCGGCCGAGTCACTGCCGCTGCTTCTGATCGTGACCGCCCGCGACGACGAGGGCATGCCGGCGCGCCGGTTGCTGCGCGCGCTCACGGCCCGAGGGGCGGCGCGGCTCGTGCCACTGGGTCCGTTCGACGTCGACGGCACCCGCGACCTCGCGGAGCTACGACTCGGTCAGCCGGTTGCGTCGGGCCTGCTCGAGCTTCTCGTCGATCGGGCCGAAGGGTTGCCGCTGTTCGTCGAGGAGTTGCTCGCCGCGCTCGACGCGGCCGGCGGGCTCGCACGCAGCGACGTGGACGTGGACGTGGCGCCGGGTGCGGTCACGGTGCTCCCGGACACCGTTGCCGACACCGTGGCTGCGCGGCTCGACGGGATGGAGGACGAGCACCGGCTGGTCGTGGAGACGGCGGCGTTGCTAGGCCGGTCATTCGACCACGAGGTCGTCGTCGCGATGCACGACGGTGCGGTCGCGTCGTCGCTGCAGCTGGCAACGAATATCGGACTGTTGCACGAGGACCCGGACCGGCCGGGGCAGCTGCGCTTCCGGCACGCGTTGCTGCGCGATGGCGTGGTGGCGTCGACCTTTCCCCCGCGCCGCGCGGAGCTGGCGCGGGGTCTGCTCGACCTGCTGCTCGCCCGTGACCTGACCGACGACGAGCTCGCGGTCGCGATCGACCTGGCGGCACGAGCCGGCGACAACGCGCTGGCTGCCCGGCTGTCAGTGCGCCGCGCGATGCAGGCATTCGACCTGTGGGCGATGAGCACCGCGGAGCACGGCCTGGCCGAGGCCAGGGGTTACGCCGGCATCGACCCCGACCTCCTCGTCGAGATCGACATCGCGTCGTTGAAGGTGGCGTCGATCATGGGCCGCCTGGACGTGGTCATGCGCGTCGGGCAGGCATTGCTCGCGCGGCTCGACGTCGGCGGGCGGCACGATGCCGAGCTGCTGGAGACGCATCTGCGGTTGGGGCAGACGCTGCTCGACGAGGAGCGATGGCAGGAAGCGGAGCCGCACATGCAGGCCGCCGCGAAGCTCATCGGCGTGGCTGATCCGTGTCAGGTGACGCGGCTCGAGTTGTGGTCGTCGTTGTTGGATCGGCTGCGCGGCGATGTGGCGAGCGCTCGTGCGCGCGCTGTCCGGGCGGCCGACTTGTCACGGCCCGACGACTACCAGTCGGACCTGGTCTGCTGCGCGCTGCTCTACGAGGGACGCGCGTGGCTGCCCGACATCGAGACCGCCCGGGCCCGGTGGACCGAGTCGCTGGAGTACGCCGATCGCTATGGCCTGCGGTTGTGGCGGGCGCGGATGCTCGTCGAGCTTGCTCTGTTGGAGGCCGACGAGCTGCGCGGCGAGATGAAGGTCGACGAGGTGCTGCGCGAGGCCGATGACCTGGCACGCGAGTGCGGCGGTGTCTCGACGCAGACGCGGGTTGCTCTGTTGCAGGCGCGGTTCGCCGTTGTTCGCGGCGACCTCGAGGAGGCATCTGCTGCGCTGGCCCGGGCGGAGCGCCACGGCGTCGCAGGTGCCGTGTCGCGGCGCGCGCACGCGGACCTGCGCGCCGCGCTCGCGATCCTGCAACAGGGGGCGCCGGCCGACTTGACACCGGCCGCGCGCGTGCTGGCCGCGCTCGTCGCGGACGACGTCGACGGGGCCCGTGCGGTGGCGCGGGAGGTCGATGCGACCGCAGGTCGCGACGTGTTGTCGTTGTTCGTCGACCTGGCTGGTGAGCCGGCTACCGCGGCGTTCGGTGCCGTAGTCGAGGCGAGCGCGCTGCTGCCGGATCTGCCTGCCGCCGCAGCGCGACTTGCCGAGGCGCCGCTCATTGCGGCGCTCTTCACCCGCCTGCACGCGACGGGCACGGCTGATGGTCGCGAGTCGCTGCAGACCGCGGTCGCGGTATTCGACCGGCTGGAGCTCGCCCGCCCGGCGGACAGGTGCCGGGCGCTGCTGCGAGCCGCGGGCGTGCCGTTGCCGCGGCGCTCGTCCGCGCAGGAGGGTGTGCCCGATGAGCTGCGGGCAGCTGGAGTCACCGCGCGTGAGCTGGACGTGCTCCGCTTGATCGCCGAGGGGCAGACCAACAAGGACGTGGCTGCGGCGCTCTACCTGTCGCCGCGGACGGTGGAGAAGCATGTCGAGCGGCTGCTGCTCAAGACGGGTGCAGCCAACCGCACCGCGCTCGCCGCGCTCGGCCGCCCGACTACCCACCGCTGAGCTTCGGCACACCCTGAGCGTCGTTACGTAGCCAGTCGACCGACGGTACGTAGTCGCACCGACGCGCCGGACCCCCTCACAGCAGGACCGTCGTAGCCATGACAACGACGACGGCCGCTGCGGCCACCACCACCCACCTGCCCACCCTCGACACCCTGCGCCGCGTGGTTGCCGGCCCGGTCCTCGAACCGGGCGATCCGGACTACGCCGCGGAAATCGCCGCGTGGAACCTGATCACCACGCACCGTCCGCCGATCGTGGTGGGCGCGACTTGCGCCGACGACGTCGCGGCGACTGTCCGGTTCGCCGTGCGGCACCAGCTCCCAGTCGGCGTCCAGGCGACCGGCCACGGCGCCAGCTTCCCGGTGACCGACGGCATCCTCATCACGACCAAGCGGATGACGGACGTGTCGGTCGACGTGCAGCGCGGCACCGCCCGCATCGGCGCCGGCGCCAAGTGGGCAGCCGTCATCGAGGCAGCTGCCCCTTACGGGCTCGCGCCGCTGTCCGGGTCGACCAGCGATGTCGGCGCCGTCGGCTACACCCTCGGCGGCGGCATGGGCCCGCTCGGCCGGCGCTACGGCTTCTCCGCCGACCGGGTGCGCTCGGTCGAGATCGTCACCGGCGACGGACGGCTGCGCACCATCACCGCGGATGACGACACCGGGCTGTTCTGGGGCATCCGCGGCGGCAAGGGAAACCTCGGCATCGTCACCGCGATCGAGGTCGACCTCGTGCTTCTGCCCCGGCTCTACGGCGGCGCGATCTTCTACGACGCTGCCGACGCCGCGACCGTCCTGCATGCCTGGCGCGAGTGGGTCGAGACGGTGCCCGAGGACATGACGTCGTCGGTCGCGCTGCTACGGCTGCCGGACGAGGAGTTCGTGCCGGAGCCGTTGCGCGGGCAGCTCACGCTGCACCTGCGGATCGCCTACATCGGCCGCGCGGAGGAAGGCGAGCGGCTGGTGGCGCCACTGCGCGCAGCCGCGACGCCGATCGTCGACATGGTCCGCGACATGCCCTTCACCGAGGTCGACTCGATCCACCTGGACCCGGTCGACCCGACGCCCGCCTGGCACGACGGCCGGCTGCTCGCGTCGTTCCCGGCCGAAGCGGTCGACGCACTCGTCGCGACAGCCGGACCCGACGTCGACGTGCCGCTGATCTTCGCTGAGGTGCGGCACATGGGTGGCGCGCTAGGTCGGCCCGCCTTCATCCCCAACGCCGTGGCCGGACGCGACGGGGCGTTCAGCCTGTTCGTGCTCGGCCCGGCCGTCCCCGGACTCGAGCAAGCCGTCCCGGCGGCCGGCCAGCGAGTGATCGACGCGCTTGCCCCGTGGCACACGGCGGGCCGGCTCTTCAACTTCCTCGGCACCACGGACAAGGGGCCGGCCAGCGTTGCGGCGGCCTACCGACCCGAGGACGCCGCCCGGCTGCAAGAGCTGAAGGACCGCTTCGACCCGCACGGGCTGTTTCGCCACGGCCACGCGCTGCGCGCCACCACCACCACCACCACCCACCGCAGTTGAACCCGGAAGGAGCACTGCCATGAACCCCCTGACGAAGGCACTCGCCGAGGCCCACATCCACGACCTGCGCCAGCAGGCGTGCGTCGCCCGGCTCGGCGGCGCCGCCCGCAAGGCCCGACGCCAGCGCCGCGCCGTCACCCCGCGGCACCGGACCTTCACCGACCATGTCCTGCCGGTGACCCCCGGCCTCTTCCGCTACTTGTGATCCGGAGACCTGACATGAACCGCTCACGTCTGACCCTCAGCGTCGTCTGCGCGGCGACGGCGATGCTCATGCTCGACATCGCCGTGGTGAACACCGCGGTGCCGAGCGTCGCTCGCGACCTGCACGCGGGCTTCCAGAGCATCCAGTGGCTCGTCGACGCCTACACGGTGGCGCTCGCCGCCACTGTGCTCACCGCAGGCTCGCTGGCAGACCGGCTCGGCCGGCGCCGCACCTTCGGGATCGGCCTGGTCCTGTTCACCGCCATGTCCGCCGCCTGCGGGGCCGCCTCGACGATCGGGATGCTCGACGGCTTCCGCGCCGCGCAGGGTGTCGGTGCGGCCATCATGTTCGCCACGTCGTTCGCCCTCATCCGCGACGCCTATCCCGACCCGGCCTCGCGCGGCGGAGCGTTCGCTGCTTACGGCGCCACGATCGGTGCGTCGTTCGCGGTCGGCCCGCTCGTCGGTGGGGTGCTCACCAGCTGGCTCGACTGGCGCGCGATCTTCTTCCTCAACGTGCCGATCGGGCTGGGGGCGCTGGCGGTCATCCGCCGCATCCACGACGGTCGCGAGCAGCACGGCCGCCCGATCGACTGGACCGGGCAGGCATTCCTCGTCGGCGGCTGGCTCGCACTCGTCACGGCATTGCTGCGCGGCAACGACCGCGGGTGGTCCAGCACCCAGATCGAGGCACTGCTGGCAGTCGCCGTGTTTTCCCTGGCGGCTTTCACCGTCGTGCAGTTCCGCAGCCGCGCGCCGATGTTGCCGCCGGCGCTGTTCCGCAACCCGTCCTTCACGGGCGCGCAGCTCGCGGCGTTCGCGATCTCGGCGTCCTTCTTCGCGCAGTTCGTCTACGCGTCGCTCTACCTGCAGAACGTCCTGGGGCTCTCGCCGATCCGCACCGGCTTGGCGTTCATGCCCGCGACGATGGTGCTGTTCGTCGTGTCAGGGCTCACGGCTCAGTTCCAGGCCCGGGTGTCCGCCCGGGTGCTCATCAGCGTCGGCCTTGCCGCGGTGACCGTGGGTCTCGTCACGATGCTGCCGGCGTCGGCGCACTCGCACTGGTATGTGCTCCTGCCGGGCCTGGTGATCGCGAGTGTCGGCACCGGGCTGTTCAACCCCGCGCTCAGCGCGGTGGTGCTGCGTGAGACCGACGCCGACAACGCCGGGCTCGCCGCCGGTGTCAACGACACGTTCCGCCAGGGCGGCATCGCCGTCGGCGTCGCGGCACTGGGGTCGCTCGTCCCGTCGGCAGGAGCGCTGGGCCACGGGAACGCCGCCGCGTTCGTCACGGGTCTGCAGCACGCGACGATCGTGGCTGCTGTTGTGTCCGGCCTCGGCGCCGTGTCAGCCGTGGTGCTGGTCGACCGCAACCATCGGCGGCAAAGCGCTGCCCTCGAGCTACCGGTGCAGGCGCCGGCGAGTGCCCCTGCGGCCGCGCTGTGCGTCTAGAGGCCGTGCGGCCAGGCGCCGTTGGTGAGCTTGACGGCGTAGAAGCCGCTGTCGCCGTCGGCGTACCAGACCTGGTGGTGACGCAGGTCGAAGGTCGGTGCGGACATCGCGTAGGAGCCGCTCGTCAGTGGCAGGTTGTTCGGCGCCGGCTTGTTGAAGTAGGCCACCTCGCGCGGGTGACGCGGGTCGGAGATGTTGAAGACGCGCAGGCCGGACAGGATGAAGCTGCACGCGACGATCTTGGGGTTGTCCAGCCGCGGTACGGCGCAGTAGTGGGCGGCGTAACCCTGGACGCCGTACTGCGCCCCCGGGTCGTTCTTCTGGTCGGTGCCGCGGGCTGCGGGCTGGTTGACCTCGAGGCGCATGTTGCCGACGACCCGCGGGTGCCGCTCGTCGTCGATGTTGATCATCCGGGCGGCGCCGACGGCGTCGTTGGCTGTGTAGCCGGTGACGTTCCGGGCGTACTCGTCGAACTCGACGAGGTATTTGTGACCCTTGATCGTCACCGGAATGGTGTTCTGCGGGATCGACACGCTCGGCCAGGTGATGTGTGAGACGAGGGTCGCCTGCGGGTTGGCGGCGCGGCGCTGGATCTGGCTGACGTCGAGGATCGTCAGACCGTGGTTGCCGAGGTCGGCGCCATAGAGCCGGGTGCCGGTGGCGTTGATGTTCATGCCGTGGAAGGTGTAGGCGGTGCTGCGCCACACGATCGACGGGAGCAGCGGGTTGCTGACGTCGATGGCGGTCACGCCGGGCTGCGCGGTGGTGGAGATCCACAGCGTGCGGCCGTCGGGAGAGAAGCCGCTCTCGTGGCCGAGGATGCCGAGCGGCGTCGACGACTGGAGCACCGGGTGGCGGCAGTCCTGCGATACGTCGTAGATGTCGACGATGCCGGGGGCGGTCGCGGGTGAGCCCATGCCGGCGGCGAGCAGGCCGCGCTTGGCGTTGAGGGCGAGCGACTCGTGCGGGCTGTCCATGGCCGGTGTGCGCAGGCGGTCGGTCTCGATCGGCCGGGCCGGGTCGGACATGTCGACGACGTGGGTCCCGGGGGTCTCGTTGTCGTGGAAGACGCTGGTGGGGAAGAGCAGGGTGCCGTCGTAGAAGGCGCAGACGCGGCCGGCAGTGTCGACGTAACGGAACGTCTTGAAGCCGCCGGTGCTGCCGATGTGCCCGCTCTCCGCGGCGTTGCAGGTGTAGCCCTTGGCGGCCCGGCCGTTCGCGTAGTCGGCCAGCGGCACCCGGCCCT
>JAVEEE010000393.1 GCA_030840615.1 Frankiaceae bacterium
CTACGACGAGACGAAGGCTTTCGTCGAGGCGCACCCGTTCGGTCGCGGCGAGGACGATGCGGCCGACGACTTCAGCCGGGGCGGATGACGGCGAGCGACGTGAAGGGCACGGTGCGGACCTCGCGCACGGCCGCCGTTCGCCGGGGTTCGCCGGTGGCGTGCTCGGCGACGTCGACGAAGTCCGCGCCGACCCGGTCGACGGTGCCCGTCAACGTCGTACCGTCGGTGAGTCCGAGTACGACCGGCGCGCGGTCGCGGGCGATGCCACGAAGGGCGTAGGCGAGCCCGAGGCGAGCCTCCACCGCACCGACCGTCGAGGGCTCCGACGCGAGGGCCGGAAGCCCGGACAGTGAGCTCAGCGCGGCGAGCGGCACCAGGGCGTCCGCGGCCGACGATGAGGTGAGCAGCAGCCAGTCCGGACCTGCAGACGCCAGCCGGCCGCCGACGACGACACCGCTGACGAGCCGGGCCACGAGCTCCGCGCCGACCGCCGCGCGAAGCCGGTCGAGCACACGCTGAGCCGCGACCTCGCGCCGGCTGCGGTCCGCGACTTCACCCGCCAACGCGGCCTGGTCGGCCGCGTCGAGCTGCGCCTCGAGGTCCGCGAACAGCGCTGCCCACCGCACCGGCTCAGTCTGACACCCGGGCTCGCCCGGCATCACTAAACACAGGGAAACAGAGGTTATTGACAGCAAATGGTTGTAACTGGTGGTATGCAACCGCAAGCAAATGGAGGCAACCGATGAGACCGAGCGAGATCCGCGCGCGGCGGCCGCGCTCCGCCCAGCCGCTGCCGGGGCGGCCGCCGTGGGGACGCCTGTCGGCGCTCGGCGCCGCCGCCTCGACCGCCGCCGCAGTGCTGTGGACCTGCCGGCCGGCCGCCGCTCCGGTCGTCTCGACCGATCCGGCCCGATGTCTCGTTGTCATCGCGGCGTGGGTCGCCTGGGCGCTGGTTGCCTACCTCGGTGGCTGCACGGTCGTGGCATCGGTCGCCGCGTGCTGCCATCCGGACGCCCGGATCCGGGCTTGGGCCGCGCAGTGCTCGCCCGTCCTCGTCCGCCGGATGCTCGCCCTCGCGCTCGGCAGCGGCCTCAGCGTCGGCGGGGTCACTCCCTCGGCCTACGCCGACGCCGGGCCTGTCGCACCGCACCCGGCCACCGCGCAACCGTCGGCGCCGGAGTCACTGGACTGGCCCGGGATCGGCGCTCGCCCGCGCCTCGTCGCGACCCGGGCGAGCGACCCGGTCGTCGTTCACCGGGGCGACTCGCTCTGGGCCATCGCCGAACGGGCGCTGTGCCGCCGCTCGCTCCCCTGCGCCGTCACCGACGAAGCCGTTGCCGCGGCCTGGCCGGACTGGTGGGCCACGAACCGGCACGTCATCGGCTCCGACCCCGATCTCATCCGTCCCGGCCAGCGGCTCGCGTCGCCGGCCCCCGAGCAAAGGAGCGGGCGATGACGCGCCCCATCGACCTCCCGACCGGCGAGTCGCGGTCCGGCACCGCCGCCGAGCCACGGCTTCGGCTGATGTCACCCCCGGCTTTCGACCCGCCCTACGACGAGGATCTGGCCGGCCACGCACCTGTGGTCGACGGCTCCCTGGCGCTCGCCTTCCCGCCGGATCCGAGCCGGCTGCCGCTCCGGTTGGTGCCGCCGGCCGGCGGTCCCGGCGCAAGCCGTTTCGATCCGGACGACGACGCGATCGATGACATCGCGTTGCCGGACCCGCGCCCGTGGGCCTACCGGCTGTCGCAGGCACTCGTCGAGGTGCTGGCCGGTGTCCGGTCTGCCGCCCAGCTGAGTCGCTACGCGACCCTGGAGATCCTGCAGGACCTGGAGCGGGCGACCGGTCGGCTCGGCACGCGGGTCGGCAACCTTCCGGCGCGCCGGCCGACGGTGACTTCGGTGCACGTCTGCCAACCGAACAGCCGGGTTGCCGAGGCGTGCGCCGTCATCGACACCGGCGGGCGCCGCCGCGCGCTCGCCCTGCGCCTCGAAGGCAGCAATGGCCGCTGGCGGTGCACGGCTCTGCAGATCGGTTGACCCTGCGCGCACAGCGCGGGGACGCCGTCAACGGTTGGCCGGTGCTCCATGGCAGCGCTTGAACTTCCGGCCGGATCCGCAGGGGCAGGGCGCGTTGCGGGCCACGTCGCCGTAGCCGGCGCCATTACCCGCGCTGGTTGCGTCGCTCGTGCCGGGGCCGGACGACCGGGTCACCCCGCCCTCGCCGTCGACTGTCGGAGCGGAGTACTGCAAGCCGGCCGGGCGGTTGGGCTGGCCCAACACCTGGCCGAGCACGTCTGCGACCTTCTGCCGTTCGTCCACCGGTGCGCTCGGAGCCGGCGGGCCCTGGTCCTCGACGCCGTCGTCGAACGCCGCCGGCGCCGATGACGGGACAGGTTCGCCGCTGATGCCGAGCGGCGGTCCCCCGAGCGCGAGCTCGCCGAACGGGCTCGCCGCCGGGCCGTCGAGCTCGGTGCCGCCCTCGAAGCTGAACTCCGGCTGCGCTTCGGGTGGCGCCTCGTCCGGCTGCACGTCGAGGTTGAAGAGGAAGCCGACGGACTCCTCCTTGATGCCGTCCATCATCGCGCCGAACATGTCGAACGCTTCGCGCTGGTACTCCACGAGCGGGTCGCGCTGGCCGTAGCCCCGCAGCCCGATGCCTTCTTGCAGGTAGTCCATCTCGTAGAGGTGCTCGCGCCAACGGCGGTCGAGCACGGACAGGATCACCCGGCGCTCGAGCTCGCGAAGGACCTCGGCGGTCAGCTCCTCTTCCCGTCGCTTGTAGGCCGTGAGCGCGTCGGCCGTCAGCTCTTCTATGACGTACTCGGGTGACAGCCCGCCGCCCGACTGCGTCTCGAGCTGCTCCGCCGTGATGCTCACCGGGTAGAGCTGCTTGAGACCGGTCCACAGCGTGTCGAGGTCCCAGTCCTCCGCGAAGCCGTCGCTGGTCGCGGCCGTGACGTAGTCGCGGACCACGTCTTCGA
>JAVEEE010000420.1 GCA_030840615.1 Frankiaceae bacterium
AATACCCCTTTGGTTATCTATCTATCTTATAGAGCATAGCCAAGCGCTCGCCAGTGGCCGTGTCCGCCGCGGCTCGGGCGATCGCGGCCAGCTCCTCCTCGCGTTGGCGTCGTACGACGGGCAGCAACAGCTCTCGCGTCGCCGCCTTCGTCGCCCGGGCACCGGGCGAATCCGCGAGGGCGATCACGGTCGCAAGCGCCTCCTCCTCGAGTCGGTCGACGGCTACGACGCGGGTGAACAGCATTGGCGCCAGCTCCGAGTCGGCCCCGATCTCGGCACCCTCGATGAGCAGCGACCGGGCGCTGGTCGGGCCGACGGCCGCAGCGAGCGTCGCCGTGACGCAGCCATCCGGCGGCAGCCCGTATCGGCCCCAGGCGAAGGCCAGCCGGGCGCGCGGCGTCGCGATGCGGACGTCGCACGCCAGCGCCAGACTCGCCCCGCCGCCTACTGCCGGCCCGTCGATCGCCGCGACGACCGGACGCGGCCCGGCGACCATCGCCTCGATGACGTCAGCGAACGCCGCGGCGTTGGTCAGCAGCAAGTGGGCGAGGTCACCCGTCGCCGCGGACTGGCCGAGCATGCGGAGGTCGCCGCCGGCGCAGAACGCCGGTCCTTCGGCGCACAGCAGCACCGCACCCGGGCCGTCGCCGGCGAAGGCGTCCTGCAGCTCGGCGACCGCCTGCTGGTCGAGGGCGTTGCGCCGCTCGGGCGTGCAGAGCTCGATCTTGGTGCCCCATGGTTGCTGGGTCACCCGGACCCTTCTCCCGCTCCCGCCAGAGGGTTGCACGGTCAAACTTTATGGTGATTGCCCCGATAGAGTGCACTCATGAGCCACGCAGCGGAGACCTCCGCACCGCGCCGCGCGCAGCTGCGCCAGCCACGGCTCGCCGACATGGTGGCGTCAGTGCTACGGGACCGCATCGTCAACGGCGAGCTCGGCAACGGCGACCTGCTGCCCAAGCAAGACGAGCTGCTCGAGGAGTTCCGCATCAGCCGGCCGTCGCTGCGGGAGGCATTGCGCATCCTCGAGAGCGAAGGGCTGTTGACCGTACGACGCGGCAACGTCGGCGGCTCCGTCGTCGAGGCACCCAACGCCGAGTCCTCGGCGTACATGTTCGGGCTCGTGTTGCAGTCCCGGCGCGGTTCGGTTGCCGACCTCGCCGACGCAATCCGGCACATCGAGCCGATCACCGCGTCGCTGTGCGCCGAGCGCGCCGACCGGGAGAAGACGGTCGTCCCGCAGCTGCAGGCCAACATCGATGCGAGCGAAGACGCCGTCGGTGACGGCACGCAGTTCACGACATTGTCCCGGCGGTTCCACGAAGAGCTCGTCGCCGCGTGCGGCAACGAGACGCTGATCCTGATGGTGGGCGCGCTCGAGAGCCTGTGGTCGGAGCAAGAGCGGCAGTGGGCGCAACGCGCACAGTCGCAGGGGCAATATCCGATCGAGAAATATCGCCGCGACGTCATCGCTGCACACAAGGCACTCGTCAACGCGATCAGTGCCGGACAGGCGGAGAAGGTCGCGCGCATCGCGCGCAAGCATCTGCAGGAGTCGCAACACTACGCACTCGCCGAAGGCAGCGACCAGGTCGTGCGGGCGACGAGCCTGCGCAACGGCTTCAACCGCGTCGGCGCCTGAGACCGCACCACCGTTGACCGCGCCTGACCAGCCGCCGATCCCGTTCAGCCGGCGGATCCGCGACCTCGCTGCCGCCCGACCTGATCAGGCGGCGCTCGTCGTCGTGCTCCCCGACGGAACTGAGGAGCGGTCGACGTGGCGCGACGTCGACCGCCGTTCCGAGCAGATCGCGCGGACCTTGGCCGCACGTGGTGTCGGCAACGGTGACCGGGTCGCGCTCGAGCTCGTTAACTCGACCGAGCTCGTGCTACTCGTCTTTGCCGCATGGAAGATCGGCGCCGTCCCGGTGCCGGCGCGCTGGGACCTGCCGGCGTGGGAGCGCGACCGGCTGCTCGACGTCGTCGCAGGCCGGCTGAGCGTGCGGCCCGACGACCTGGCCGAGCTGATGGCGGACGCGGCGGCGCAGCCGGCCGGGCCGCTGCCTGACGTGATCGGCATGCAGACCAACGGCATCTGCAGCAGCGGCTCGACGGGCGCGCCGAAGGTGATCATCACCGACCGGCCGACGGTTTGGGTGCCGTCGATGTCGGAACCGTTCGGTGCCAACTGGATGCCGATCGAGCGTCCGCAGCGCATGCTCGGGCTGGCGCCGCTTTACCACACGAACGGTTTCTCGTGCTTCACGATGATGCTCGGCGGCGACGAGATCGTCCTGCTCCAGAAGTTCGACGCCGAGCTCGTGGTCGACCTCATCGAGCGGCACCGCATCACAACGTTCACGGCGACGCCGACGATGCTTCAACGCATCGTGCGTCTCCCCGGCATCGACAAGCGCGACCTGTCGAGCATCCGGTTCATCCTGCAGGGAGCGGCGGTGCTGCCGCCCACCGTCGCGCAGGCATGGTTCGACCTGATCGGTCCCGAGCGCGTCGTCATGGCCTACGGGATGAGCGAGCAGCTCGGGCTCACGTGCCTGCGCGGCGATGAATGGCTGGCGCACCCGGGCAGCGTGGGGCGCGGTTTCCGCGACACCGAGGTCCGGATCATCGGTCCGGACGGCGCTGCGCTCGGCCCCGGCGAGATCGGCGAGATCTATCTGCGCGCCCCGCACACGGGGTCCTACTCCTACCTAGGTGAGGCGCCGTTGCTGCCGCGGACCGAGGACGGGTTCGCGAGCGCCGGCGACCTGGGACACGTTGACGAGGACGGCTATCTCTACATTGCCGACCGTCGGGTCGACCTGATCCTGTCCGGCGGCGCCAACGTCTACCCGGCCGAAGTCGAGAGTGCGCTGGCCGACCATCCGGCGATCGCCGACGTGGTCGTGATCGGCCTGCCCGACCCGGAGTGGGGTCAGCGGGTGCACGCAGTGATCGCCCCGATGAACGCCGAAGCCCCGCCCACCGCCGAGGACGTCATCGGCTACGCCAAGCAGCGACTGGCGGCGTACAAGGTCCCGAAGACCGTCGAGTTGGTCGCGGAGATCCCCCGCACCGCAGCGACGAAAGTCAGCCGCTCCGCGCTGGTGGCCGACCGCCTTTCCTGAATTGAGCGCGACAGCCTCGCGGATGACGCGTTGTCAGGAGTAGTCAGCCCACAGCCGCTGGGTGGTTCCGTCGACGGTCATCGACCCGCCGAAGGGCAGGACCCACTGCGGGCGAGTATGACCGAACGGGACCCCCACGACGATGACGGCGTCCGGGTTGTAACGCTGCACGGTCTCGATCGCGATGTCGCGCTGCTCGGCGCGGTGTGTGGTCCGCTCTTGTGGCGATCGGTGCACCTCGTGACTCGTCGCCGGCGGCCGGGCGACAAGCACCGCATCCGCGGCTGCCAACAGCCCTCGTTCACCGAGCGAGCGCACGATCCACCCGAACTCGCGAGCCGGGATCAGGTCCTCCGAAGACTCAAGAAGCAGGACGCCGCCGTTCAGGACTTCAGGATCCGCTGGAAAGCGTCCAGCCGTGAGAACCCACTGCACCACCTCGATGCATCCGCCCCAGGTCGGGCCGGTCACGGTGCGGTCCGGACCGGCCCAGGTCCACGGCCCGGTCGGCTCCCGGTCACCGTACTCGGTCAACGCCGCGGGGTCCTGCCACAGCTTGCCGAAGTCTTCGGACTCGCCGGGCTCGGTGATCTCCAGGCGTTCCCCGGTCAGCAATGCTGCGCGCAGCGACGCGACATGCACGTCATCGGGCCAAGGCCCCGGCCCGAGTTGGACCTGCGTGGAACCGCCGTAGAAAGCGCCCACTCCGTTGGTCCACAGCCAGTTGAGCAGATTGGTGTTGTCGCTGTAGCCGAGAAACGGCTTCGGGTCCGCGCGTAGCGCCACGGCGTCGAGGTGCGGCACAACGGTGATCTGGTCCTCGCCACCGATAGTGGCGAGCACGGCGCGGATCTCGGGGTCGGCGAACGCCGCGTTGAGGTCCGCGGCCCGGTCCTGTGCGGTCGCCTCCAGTCGGCGGGTCGTCGGGTATTCCACGGGCACCAGGCCGGTGATCGCCTCCAGGCGTCGCAACGCCTGCTCATGCACCTCAGGTGCAATCCCCGGCGCAGCAAACGACGGCGACAGCACCGCCACCTTGTCGCCCGGCTCCGCCTTGGGCGGATGCGTGAGCCCGAGTGACATAGGAGCAGTCAACCCTAGTTCTCACCAATGCGTGCGCGACGCACGATGCGATGAAGCTGTGGCAGGCACCGGTCGCCCGCCACGTCGATCTGAGCTCAGTCGAAGACGACGACTCCGCGGATGTTCTTGCCGTCCCGCATGTCCTGGTAGCCCTGGTTGATCTGGTCGAGGCTGTAGGTCTGCGTGACCAACTCGTCGAGCTTGAGTTGCCCGGCCTGGTAGAGCCCGAGCAGGTGCGGGATGTCGTAGCGGGGGTTGCCAGCGCCGAACAGTACGCCGCGGACTTCCTTCTGCCACATGGCTAGCTCGAAGAGATTGATGTCGGCCGTCATCTGCGTCATGGGAGCGACCGCAGTGACCACGCACGTGCCGCCCTTTGCCGTGAGCGTCAGCGCCGGTGCGAGCAGGTTGCCGTACATCACGCCCGGCGTGAGAATGACCGCGTCAGCCATGACGCCCTGCGTCAGTTCGGTGACGAGCGGCTGGGCCTCCTCCATTGACGCGACGGCGTGGGTGGCGCCGAGGTCGAGAGCGAACTTCTGCTTCATCTCGACCGGGTCGACGGCGACGATGATTTTGGCGCCCGCAAGACGGGCGCCCTGTACGGCGTTGATGCCGACGCCACCGACGCCGACCACCACGACGACGTCTCCGGGGCGGATGTCCGCGCGATTGACCGCTGACCCGAAGCCCGTTGTCACGCCGCACGAGACAAGAGCGACAGCCGTGGGCGGCAGGTCAGGATGGACCTTGACGGCCGAGCTCTCGTGGACGACGGTGCGCTCGGCAAACGTCCCGAGCTTGGCCAGCATCGCCACGCCCTTGTCCCCGATGTGGTGACGGTCGGTGCCGTCACTGATCTGCCCCGGCGCGAAGACGGCGGCGCCGAGATCGCAGAGGTTGGTTCGCCCCGAGGCGCACCACGAGCATCGGCCACACGCCGGAATGAAGCTCGCCGCAACGTGGTCGCCGACTTGCAGCGTCGAAACGCCGGGCCCGACCGCCTCGACCACACCGGCGCCCTCGTGGCCGCCGATCATCGGGAAGTTCTCCGGCAGTCCCATCGCCACTCGAATGTCTTCCGGCACGACCATGTCGCCCGTAACGACATGTTCGTCCGAATGGCACATTCCGGCGGCGAGCCAGCGGACGAGGACCTCGCCGTCCTTGGGCTCGTCGACCTCGACCTCTTCGATCTGCCAGTCCTGGTGGATACCCCAGAGCACAGCTGCGCGCGTCTTCATAGGGGCATCAAAGTGCCTGCCAGGCCAGGCGGCAAGGGGCGTTTCAGCTGTCAGCGCGGCCGATGCCGCGGCGTCTGCCCGCTGCGCAGCACCTACCCTGCCTAGCGTGATTCAGATCGAACAGCAAAGAGACGTTGCCGTCGTGCGGTTCGAGCACGGCAAGGTCAACGCTCTCGACCTCGAGCTGCTGGGCGACATCAGCGACACGATGCGCGACCTGGGAGACGCGGGTGCCATCGTCTTGACCGGCGCCGGGCGGGCGTTCTCCGCCGGCGTCGACCTGCGCCGCATCGTCGATGGCGGCGCGGCCTATGCGGAGGAGTTCCTGCCCGCGCTGAGCGAAGCGTTCCTCGCCGTCTTCGACTGCCCGCGACCGGTCATCGCCGCCATCAACGGACACGCACTCGCCGGCGGCTGCGTTATCGCCGCGGCCGCCGACCTGCGTCTCATGTCCGGAGGGACCATCGGGCTGACCGAGCTGCTTGTCGGCGTGCAGTTCCCTACCGTCCCGCTGGAGATCGCTCGCTATGCCTTCGGCCCACGCGCCGCGCGGCTGGCGCTGACCGCCGAGACGTTCGACGCGGACCACGCACTGCGTCTCGGCCTCGTCGACGAGGTGGTCGGTTCCGACGAGCTCCTGCCGGAAGCGATCACGCGTGCCGAAGTGCTCGCGGGTTACTCGGCGCGCGTCTACACGGCAACGAAGGAGCAGCTGCACCGGGAAGCCCGGCGCCGCATCGACGAGCGACGCCTCACCGACGACGCGGCCGCGAGGGAGGTCTGGACCGCCGACGGCACGATCGCACGCATCGCCGCGTTCCTCGACACCCTCAGCACCCGGTGACAGTCAGGCGCGGCGGGTGAAGATCTCGACCCGCTCGACCTGCCCGTCGGTGGTCAGTTCGAAGAGCAGCACCTCGGGTGTGAGCAGCGGCGACCCGTCGACGGTCACCGTTTCCGACAGCTCGGCCACCGCGCGACGACCGTCGTCGAGATAGCTCACCCGACTCACGGCCATCGAATAGCCGGGCAGCGTCGGCATGAGCGCGGACAGAAACGCCACGTAGGCGTCTCGCCCGTTGTAGACGTCACCGTAGGGACCGATGCGCACGACGTCGGCGGTGACCGCGGCCGCCAGTGCCGCCCAGTCCTGTGTCGCCACCGCCGCCAAGTAGCCCTCGACACTGGCGCTGTCAGGGGCGGCGCTCATGGCGCCGGCACCGCGCGCACGCCGCGGCGCTGACGCATCAACGTGGACTGGATGCGCTCCCCCGGATCGGTGACGTCGTACGACGGCCATCGGGCCAGCAGCTCCTCGAGCAGCACACGCGTCTCGAGCCGGGCGAGGCTGGCGCCCAGGCAGAAGTGCTCGCCGATGCCGAACGTCAGGTGCGGGTTGCTCACGCGAGTGATGTCGAACAGGTCCGCGTCCGGACCGAACACCGCCTCGTCGCGGTTAGCGGACAGATAGACCATGACGACGTAGTCGCCCGCCGACACCTTCTCGTCGCCGATGACGGTGTCGGACGTCGCGGTGCGGGCCATCGCTGCGATCGGCGTCACCCAGCGCAGCACTTCCTCAACGGCGGTCGGCAGCAGCGCGAGGTCGTCGGCGAGCCGCGACCGCTGGTCCGGATGCTCGGCCAGCGCGACGAGCCCGCCCGAGATCGCCGAGCGGGTCGTCTCGTTGCCGGCGACGAGCAGCGACATGCAGAACCCGATCTGCTCGCCGATCGCCAGCCGGTCACCGTCGACCTCGGCGCCGACGAGCACGCTCAACAAGTCGTCACGTGGAGCATCGGCGCGCTCTTGCAAGGCCTTGGTGAAGTAGTCCATCAGCTCGAGCGCGAGCAGCGCGTTCTCGTCGGTGATCCGGCTCGCCGCCTCCATGACGGCGTCGGACCAGATGCGAAACCGGTCGCGGTCACTCGCCGGCACGCCGAGAAGCTCGGCGATGACGAGCAACGGCAGCGGTGCGGCGATCGTCTCGACGAGGTCGACCTCCTCAGCCGGGTCGATCGCGTCGAGCACTTCGCGGGTCAGGCGCCGTACCTGGTCCTCCAACGCGCCCACCCGGCGCGCGGTGAAGCCGGCGCTGACGAGCTTGCGATATCTGCTGTGCGCCGGCGGGTCGACGTAGAGGATCGAGTCGGCCGCGGCCACCGTCCGGTCGCGGTCGGCCATCAGCACGCCCTGGCTCGAGCAGAACCTCGCCGGGTCCTTGCTCACCGCGAGCACGTCGGCGTGCCGGGTGAGCGCCCAGAACTTCCCCGGCTCATGCCAGTGCACCGGCGACTCGGCTCGCAACCGAGCCAGCTCGGGCTC
>JAVEEE010000430.1 GCA_030840615.1 Frankiaceae bacterium
GTTCGGAACGGCGGTCATCCTGATCACGCACGATCTCGGAGTGATCGCCGACATCGCCGACCGCGTCGTCGTGATGTACGCCGGCAAACCGTTGGAGTACGCCGACAAGCGGACGTTGTACCACCAACCGCACCACCCCTACACCGAAGGTCTCATCGGCTCGCTCCCCCAGCGCGGCGACCGCGGGAGTGCCCTGCGGTCGATCCCCGGCCTGCCGCCGAGCCTGCTTCGGATACCGCCGGGATGCCCCTTCCAGCCCCGGTGCGACTACACGACCGACCGGTGCAGGTCCGACGAGCCGCCGATGCGGGACGTGGAGGGCGGCCACGGCCATGCGTCCGCCTGCTGGCTGCCGCCGGACGCGATCGGGACCGACGCGCAGGCCGTGTCGCGCCGCCGCCTCGCCGCGCACGACGACGGCATGGTCGAGCGGGAAACCGCCGTCGATTCGGCGTCGGCATGACTGCGGGGGCCGTGTCACGGGTCGACACGTCCGACCCGGAGACACTGGTGGAACTGGTGGACATCGTGAAGCGGTTCCCGGTCAGGTCCGGCCGGAGGTTCGGCCGTCCGAGCGAGCATGTGCACGCGTTGGCCGGGATCAGCCTGACCGTGCGGCGCGGCGAGACCCTCGGCCTGGTCGGCGAGTCCGGATGCGGCAAGTCGACGCTGGCCAGGTGCATCACCAGGCTTCACGACGTCACGTCGGGCACCATCTCGTTCGACGGCCAGGACATCTCCACGCTGTCCCGACGGCAGCTGCGTCCCTTCCGCCGCAAGATGCAAATGGTCTTCCAGGACCCGTACGGCTCCCTCAATCCGCGCCGCCGGGTCGGATCCATCATCGGGGACCCGTTCGCCAACAACGGAGTCGCCTCCGGCGAGGAGCGCAAGCGGCGGGTGCAGGAGCTCATGCGACTGGTCGGCCTGAGCCCCGAGCACTACAACCGCTTCCCCATCGAGTTCTCCGGCGGCCAACGGCAGCGGATCGGGTTGGCGCGGGCCCTCGCCCTCAATCCGGAGCTGGTCGTGTGCGACGAGCCGGTCTCCGCGCTCGACGTGTCCATCCAGGCCCAGATCATCAACCTGCTGGCCGAACTGCAGCGCAAGCTCGGGCTGACCTACATCTTCATCGCCCACGACCTCTCCGTCGTCCGGCACGTGAGCGACCGCGTCGCCGTGATGTACCTCGGCAAGGTCGCCGAGCTCGGCGAGGTCGAGGGCGTCTACCGGCACGCGCGCCACCCCTACACCAGCGCGCTGCTGTCGGCGGTTCCGGTGCCTGACCCGGCAACCGCCGCAGATCGCAAGCAGATCATTCTCGTCGGCGACGTGCCGTCGCCCGTCTCGCCGCCCAGCGGCTGCCGGTTCCACCCCCGGTGCCCCAAAGCACGAGACCTTTGCGTCCAGGAGGATCCGCCACTCGAACCTCGGTTGGAGGACCCCCCCACACATGTCGCCGCCTGCCACTTCCCCGTGGTGGACGGCGAGAGCCTGGCAGACTCGCAACCCGAGATCAGCGCCAGCGAGCGGATCGTCGAGGGAGGCCTGGTCGGCAATGTCTGATCGACTCGGGGTTGAGCAGTCCGCGTCCACGCGAATCGGGGTGCGGCCATGACCGTCGGCGACGTCGTCTCCGCAACCCATGTGCCACCGTCGGAAGGACCGCTCGCGGTCGGTCCGGACGGCGCCCGCAGGATCGAGGGCCGCAGCCCGTGGCGCCTCGCGTTCGAACGGTTGCGACGTGACAAGGCAGCGGTCATCTCCCTCGTCGTCATCGTGCTCATCATTCTGATGGCGGTCTTCGCGCCGTTGTTCGCCAAGATCACCGGGCACGGTGTCTACGAGCAGTTCCGTGAGACGGGCCTGTCCATCGAGGGGCTGCCGACGCACCCCAACGGCACTTTCCTGCTCGGCACGGACGACCAGGGTCGCGACGTCCTCGTGCGCGTCGCCTACGGCGCCCGCATCTCTCTCATCGTCGGCGTCCTCGCGACGGCACTGACGGTCTCCATCGGTGTCGTCGTCGGCCTTGCTGCCGGTTACTTCGGCAAGATCGTGGACACGATCCTCGCGCGGCTCATCGACGTCATGCTGTCGATCCCGTTCCTGCTCTTCGCCATCTCGCTCGCGTCGATCTTCGCGCCCAGCCTGACCATCGTCATCGTCGTACTCGGCATCTTCGGCTGGTCGTCGGTCGCCCGTATCGTGCGCGGACAGGTCCTCTCGATCCGAGAACGCGAGTACGTCGAAGCGGCCCGCGCGATGGGAGCGGGGTCGATGCGCATCATGTTCATCGACATCCTGCCCAACGTCCTGGCGCCGATCATCGTCTACACGACGCTGCTGATCCCGGTGAGCATCGTGGGCGAGGCGACGCTGTCCTACCTCGGCGTCGGCGTGCAGCTGCCGACCGCTGACTGGGGCGCGATGATCAGCTCGGCGGCCACCTACTACAAGGTCGCCTGGTGGTTCCTGCTGTTCCCGAGCCTCGCGCTGCTGATCACAACACTGGCGTTCAACATCTTCGGTGACGGTGTGCGGGATGCGTTCGACCCCCGCGCCGACCGGATGTTCGGGTAGGAGGCGACATGGCCCGCTTCCTGATCCGCCGTGTCCTCCTCGGCGCGTTCGTCATGTGGCTCGTGACGATGGTCGTCTTCGCCATCTTCTTCGTGAACCCGTCCGGCCCGAAGGCCGTCGCGCAGCGGCTGGCCGGACGGCAGGCGACGCCGCAGAGCCTGGCCCTGGTGCGTCGACGGCTAGGTCTCGACGACTCGATCCCCGTGCAGTACTGGCACTTCCTCAACCGGCTGCTGCACGGCAACCTGGGCTACGACTTCTACAACCAGGTCTCCGTCAACCACATCATCGCGCAGGCGTTCCCGATCACGCTGTCGCTCGCGCTGGGCGCCTCGGTGCTATGGCTGGCGATGGGATTGTTCTCGGGCATCC
>JAVEEE010000449.1 GCA_030840615.1 Frankiaceae bacterium
GGTGCGCGGTTGAGCAGCACCGGGTGCTCGGTGATGACCTCCTCGAGCACGTCCCACACGACGGGACGGGCCCGCTCGACCATGCGCTTCGCACTCTTGATGTTCTGCGCGTGGTTGAGGTCGACCAGACGCTTCATGACAAAAGGCTTGAACAGCTCGAGCGCCATCTGCTTCGGCAGGCCGCACTGGTGCAGCTTGAGCTGCGGGCCGACGACGATGACGGAACGGCCGGAGTAGTCGACGCGCTTGCCCAGCAGGTTCTGCCGGAACCGGCCCTGCTTGCCCTTGAGCATGTCGGACAGCGACTTGAGCGGGCGGTTGCCCGGTCCCGTGACCGGCCGGCCACGGCGGCCGTTGTCGAACAATGCGTCGACGGCCTCCTGCAGCATCCGCTTCTCGTTGTTGACGATGATCTCGGGAGCGCCGAGGTCGAGCAGTCGCTTCAGCCGGTTGTTGCGGTTGATGACGCGGCGGTAGAGGTCGTTGAGGTCGGACGTCGCGAACCGGCCACCGTCGAGCTGGACCATCGGCCGCAGGTCCGGCGGGATGACGGGCACGCAGTCGAGCACCATGCCCATCGGCGAGTTGCGCGTGTTGAGAAACGCGGAGACGACCTTGAGGCGCTTGAGTGCCCGGGCCTTCTTCTGACCCTTGCCGGTGCGGATCTGCTCACGCAGGCTCTCGGCTTCGGCCTCGAGGTCGAAGTTCTCGAGCAGCTTCTTGAGGGCCTCGGCGCCCATGCCGGCCTCGAAGTACTCCCCCATGGTGCCGGGGATGACCCGCCAGCCCTCTTCACCCTCGACCTTGACGCCCTTGGCGAAGCGGTCCCGCAGCTCGCGGAAGATGCGCTCGTCGGTGACGAGCTGCTTCACCCCGAGTCCCTTGAACTCGTCGAGGACCTTGTCGAGCTCGTCGAGCTGACGCTCGGCACGGGTGCGGATCTGCTTCATCTCACGGTCGGCGGAGTCACGGACCTTGCGGCGCGCGTCGCCCTTCGCACCCTCGGCCTCGAGCTGCGCGAGGTCTTCCTCGAGCTTCTTCTGGCGCGTCTCGACATCGACGTTCATCTTGTCGGTGATGCGCTGCTTCTCGACCGAGAACTGCGCCTCGATCGACGCAAGGTCGCGGTGCCGGGCGTCCTCGTCGACATCGGTGACGAGGTAGGCCGCGAAGTAGATAATCTTCTCGAGGTCCTTGGGCGCCAGGTCGAGCAGGTAGCCCAGCCGCGACGGCACGCCCTTGAAGTACCAGATGTGCGTGACCGGAGCGGCGAGCTCGATGTGGCCCATCCGCTCGCGCCGCACCTTGGCGCGCGTCACCTCGACGCCGCAGCGCTCGCAGATGATGCCCTTGAACCGGACCCGCTTGTATTTGCCGCAGTAGCACTCCCAGTCCCGGGTGGGACCGAAGATCTTCTCGCAGAACAAGCCGTCCTTCTCGGGCTTGAGCGTGCGGTAGTTGATCGTCTCGGGCTTCTTCACCTCGCCGTGCGACCACTGGCGGATGTCGTCCGCGGTCGCCAGGCCGATGCGCAGCTCGTCGAAGAAATTGACGTCAAGCATCTATTCAGACCTCTTCCACTGAGGACGGCTCGCGCCGACTCAGGTCGATACCAAGTTCCTCAGCGGCTCGGAACACGTCCTCGTCGGTCTCGCGCATCTCGATCTGCATCCCGTCGCTGGACAGCACCTCGACGTTGAGGCACAGCGACTGCATCTCCTTGATCAGCACCTTGAACGATTCGGGGATTCCGGGCTCGGGGATGTTCTCGCCCTTGACGATCGCCTCGTAGACCTTGACCCGGCCGAGCACGTCGTCGGACTTGATCGTCAGCAACTCCTGCAGCGCGTAGGCCGCGCCGTAGGCCTCGAGAGCCCAGACCTCCATCTCACCGAACCGCTGGCCGCCGAACTGGGCCTTACCGCCCAGCGGCTGCTGCGTGATCATCGAGTAGGGGCCGGTCGACCGAGCGTGGATCTTGTCGTCGACCAGGTGGAGCAGCTTCAGGATGTAGATGTAGCCGACGGAGATCGGCTCCCGGAACGGCTCGCCGCTGCGGCCGTCGTAGAGCTTGGCCTTGCCGTCGCCGCTGACCAGCTGAACGCCGTCACGGTTGGCGAGTGTCGAACCGAGCAGACCGGTGATCTCCTCCTCGCGCGCACCGTCGAAGACGGGAGTCGCGACGTTGCAGCCCGGCTCCGAGGCGTCGGCGCCGATCTCGGCCAGGCGCTTCTGCCAGGCCTCCTTCGTGCCGCCGACCTTCCAGCCCGTCTTTGCGACCCAGCCCAGGTGCGTCTCGAGCACTTGGCCGACGTTCATACGACCGGGCACGCCGAGCGGGTTGAGGATGATGTCGACGGGGGTGCCGTCCTCGAGGAACGGCATGTCCTCGACCGGCAGCACCTTGGAGATGACACCCTTGTTGCCGTGCCGGCCGGCGAGCTTGTCGCCGTCGGTGATCTTGCGCTTCTGGGCGACATAGACGCGCACGAGCTCGTTGACGCCGGGCGGCAGCTCGTCGCCGTCCTCGCGACTGAACACGCGGACGCCGATGACCTTGCCGCTCTCGCCGTGCGGGACCTTGAGCGACGTGTCGCGGACCTCGCGGGCCTTCTCGCCGAAGATCGCGCGCAGCAGCCGCTCCTCCGGCGTCAGCTCGGTCTCACCCTTGGGCGTGACCTTGCCGACGAGGATGTCGCCGGGCACGACCTCGGCACCGATGCGGATGATGCCCCGCTCGTCGAGGTCGGCGAGGACCTCCTCGCTGACGTTGGGGATGTCGCGGGTGATCTCCTCGGCGCCCAGCTTGGTGTCGCGGGCGTCGACCTCGTGCTCCTCGATGTGGATCGAGGACAGCACGTCCTCCTCCACCAGCCGCGAGGACAGGATGATCGCGTCCTCGTAGTTGTGGCCCTCCCACGACATGAAGGCGACCAGCAGGTTCTTGCCGAGTGCCATCTCGCCGTTCTGGGTGCACGGCCCGTCGGCGATGACCTGGCCGGCCTCGATCTTCTGGCCCTCGTCGACGATGGGCTTCTGGTTGATGCAGGTGCCCTGGTTGGACCGGCGGAACTTCGCGAGCCGGTAGGTACGACGGCTGCCGTCGGACTGCACGACGTTGACGAAGTCGGCCGAGACCTCCTCGACCGTGCCGGCCTGCTCGGCGACGACGACGTCACCGGCGTCGACAGCAGCTCGGTATTCCATCCCGGTGCCGACCAGCGGCGCTTCGCTCTTGAGCAGCGGCACGGACTGGCGCTGCATGTTGGAGCCCATGAGCGCGCGGTTGGCGTCATCGTGCTCGAGGAACGGGATCATGGCGGTCGCGACCGACACCATCTGGCGCGGCGAGACGTCCATGTAGTCGACGGCCGACGGCTCGACGTAGTCGACCTCGCCGCCCTTCTTGCGGACGAGCACGCGGGCCTCGGCGAACGTGGCGTTGGGGTTCAGCGGCGCGTTGGCCTGCGCGATGACGTGCCGGTCCTCCTCGTCCGCGGTGAGGTAGTCGATCTGGTCGGTGACCTTGCCCTTGGTGACGCGCCGGTAGGGCGTCTCCACGAAACCGAACGGGTTGACCCGCGCATAGGTCGACAGGGAACCGATCAGGCCGATGTTCGGGCCTTCCGGCGTCTCGATCGGGCACATCCGGCCGTAGTGGCTCGGGTGCACGTCGCGGACCTCGAAGCCGGCGCGCTCACGGGACAGACCACCCGGGCCGAGCGCGGACAGCCGCCGCTTGTGGGTCAGCCCGGCGAGCGGGTTGGTCTGGTCCATGAACTGCGACAGCTGTGACGTGCCGAAGAACTCCTTGATCGACGCCACGACCGGGCGGATGTTGATCAAGGTCTGCGGCGTGATCGCCTCGACGTCCTGAGTGGTCATGCGCTCGCGGACGACACGCTCCATCCGGGACAGGCCGATGCGCACCTGGTTCTGGATGAGCTCACCGACGGTGCGCAGCCGGCGGTTGCCGAAGTGGTCGATGTCGTCGGTCTCGAACCCGGCGTCGCCGCGGTGGAGGCGGACGACGTAGTCGATCGCGGCGACGATGTCGTCCTCGGTCAGCACCCCGGTGCCCATCGGCGCGGTGGTGCCGAGCTTCTTGTTGACCTTGTAACGACCGACCTTGGCCAGGTCGTAGCGCTTCTCGTTGAAGTAGAGGTTGTTGAGCAGCGTCTCCGCAGCATCGCGCGTCGGCGGCTCACCGGGACGCA
>JAVEEE010000403.1 GCA_030840615.1 Frankiaceae bacterium
AGGTCGCCGGGCTGCACAACCTCGACGAGTTCGCCGAAGCGACCGGGCACGAACTCCCGGAAGGCCCTTACGAGACCGTCGCGGGCTGCCTGATGTCCAAGTTGGGCCGCCTCGCGCGGATGGGCGACGCCGCCGAGGTCGACGGCGTACGGCTCAAGGTGACGAAGATGGACGGCCGGCGGGTCGCGCGGGTCCGCGTGACCGTGTTGGACTCTGCCGGATCTTCCGGATCTGCCGAGGCTGCCGAGTCTGACGACGCCTGACGACGCGCGTCGTAGACAATGGCCCCATGCCCAGCGACCGCCCGCGCGTGCTTTCCGGCATCCAGCCGACCGCCGACTCGTTCCACCTCGGCAACTACCTGGGTGCGGTGCGGCAGTGGGTGGCTCTGCAGGACACCCATGACGCGTTCTACTGCGTCGTCGACCTGCACGCCATCACGATCGAGCACGACCCGACCGTGCTGCGGCGCCGCACCCGGATCGCGGCCGCGCAGCTGCTCGCGGCCGGACTGGAGCCGGAGCGGTGCACGCTGTTCGTGCAGAGCCACGTCAGCGAGCACCCGCAGCTCAGCTGGGTGCTCAGCTGCATCACCGGCTTCGGCGAGGCCAGCCGGATGACTCAGTTCAAGGACAAGTCCGCGCGGCAGTCCGCGGGTACGGGTCTGGGCCCGACAGTGGGCCTGTTCACCTACCCGATCCTGCAGGCCGCCGACATCCTGCTCTACCAGGCCGCCGAGGTGCCGGTCGGTGAGGACCAACGCCAGCACCTCGAGCTGACCCGCGACCTCGCGCAGCGGTTCAACTCCCGCTTCGGCGACACGTTCGTCGTGCCCGAGCCGCACATCCCGAAGGCGACCGCGAAGATCCTCGATCTGCAAGTCGTCGACAAGCAGATGTCCAAGAGCATCGGCGGCGCGGGCTGCCTGTGGTTGCTCGAGGAGCCCGACGTGCTCGCCAAGAAGGTGAAGCGGGCAGTCACGGACACCGGTTCGGAGATCCGCTTCGATCCGGAGCACAAACCCGGCATCTCCAACCTCCTGACGATCCTCTCCGTGCTGTCCGAGCGCCCGATCGCGCAGCTCGAGAGCGACTACGCCGGCCAGGGCTACGGCGCGCTCAAGGCCGACCTCGCCGAGGCGATCGTGGGCTTTGCGACGCCCTTTCGGGAGCGGACCGAGCACTGGCTCGCCAACGAGGCGGCGCTGGACGCCGTCCTGGCGGACGGGGCGGCGCGGGCACGCAAGGTGGCCGGGGAGACGTTGGCGCGGGGCTACGACGCGGTCGGCTTCCTGCCTGCGCGCGGATGACTACTCGCAACATCGGGGTGGCGTTCGGGATCCCCGAGCCCTACAACCGGGAGTTGCAGGGCTGGCGGGACCGCCTCGGCGACCCCAACGCCCGCCGGATCGTCCCGCACATCACGATCCTGCCGCCGACCGAGGTCGCGCCGGATGCGCTTCCTGCGATTGAGGAGCACCTGCGCCTCGTCGCGATGCAAGAAGAGCAGTTCGACGTTCAGCTGCGCGGTTCGGCGACGTTCCTGCCCGTTTCGCCTGTCGTCTTCGTCCCGCTGGTCCAGGGCATCGCCGGCTGTGAGCGAGTCGAGGCCCAAGTGCGGTTGGGACCACTGCATCGGGAGATCCACTTTCCTTACCACCCGCACGTGACTGTCGCGCACGACCTGCCTGAGGTGGATCTCGACCGCGCCTTCACGTTGCTCGGTGGCTATGAGGCCGGGTTTACGGTGCGCGGCTTCACGCTGTTCGAGCAAGGCGCCGACGGCACGTGGCGACCCCAACGGGACTTCGTGTTCGGCGGTGGCGGGTTGCCGGGGCCGATGATCGACCCTGCCGCGCATCCTGGTGGCGGCGACGGCGGATGGTGACGGTCGACACGGGGTAGCCAGACGCCATGGGTGCACTCCTGCGGCGCATCGACATGGCGCAGCGCCGCCGGCATTGGCTGGCATTTCCCTTTGCGGTCGTCAAGAAGTTCAACGAGGACCAGGCCGGCAACCTTGCCGCGCTGATCGCCTACTACGCCATCTTCTCCGTGTTTCCCTTGCTGCTGGCGATGTCCACGATTCTCGGATTCGTCCTGCACGGTCACCCGCAGTGGCAGAACGACGTCACGAACTCAGCCCTCCAGAACTTCCCACTGGTCGGCAACCACCAGCCGCCGCCCCTCCACGGAAACATCGTCGCGCTCGTCGTCGGACTGTCACTCGCCCTGTGGAGCGGCTTGGGCGTCGCCAAGACGGCGCAGTCGGCCTTCAACACCGTCTACCTCGTGGCGCACACGGATCGGCCGAGGTTCCTGAAGTCGTTGGCACGTGCGCTCGGCATCGTGTCGGTCGGCGGGCTTGGCCTCGTCGCCACAACCATCCTGTCGAGCGCTGTCACCAGCGTCCGCTCGATCTGGGGTCATGACGTCGGCACCGGGCTGCTGGTGGTCGGCGTCGTCGTCGCGGTGCTGCTCAACACCCTGCTGTTCCTGCTTCTGTTCCGCTGGCTGACGGTCCGCGACGTCGGCTGGCGCGATGCGCTTCCCGGCGCGTGCATCTCGGCTGTCGCCCTCCAAGTGCTGCAGGTGTCGTCGACCGCGTTCATCACCCACAAGCTCAACGGCGCCAATGCGACCTACGGCGACTTCGCCGCCGTGATCGTGCTGCTGTCGTGGTTCTACCTGCAGGCACAGGTGGTGCTGCTCGCGGCCGAGGTCAACGTCGTACGGCAGTACCACCTGTGGCCGCGAGCTCTGACCGACTCGCCCGCGACGGAGGCGGACTTCCGGGCCTACGAGGCCTACGCCGAAAGAGAGCGCTACGAGCCCGAGGAACGGGTCGACACCGACTTCGGCTCGTCGTAGCCGCCGAGGTCAGGGACCGCAGAATTCAGGGACCGCAGAAGTCATAGCGGCGGAAGCGACAGGCGGTGTCGATGCCGCCGACGTTGCCGCCGCGCGGTGACAAGGACCGCGACCGCCGCCGACCCGGCGAGAGCGCTCAGCTGCCACCAGGCGAACGTGCTGTGGTGACGTGACGCGAGCACGACGGTCTGTCTGGTGCTCGGGTCGTCCGCGACCGGCGGCGGCTGCTCCGTGGGCTGCTCCGGACCGACGAGAAGTCCGACCGGGATCACATGACCTTCTGCGGCGAACCCCCAGTTGAGCAGGCTCTTTGCTTCGTCCCAGAAGTAGGGCTGGGCGTGCAGCAGCGTGACGATGAGGGTGTGGCCGCCGCGGGTGGCCGCGCCGATGTAGGTGCCGCGCGCCGCGTCGGTGTAGCCGTTCTTGACACCGATGGCTCCGCGGTAGGTCGTCAGCAGGTGGTTGTGCGTGTAAATCTCGAAGTGCTTTTGATGCGGGGCCGGCATGCGGCTGCGGACGATGGAGATGTAGTGCCGGAAGTCGCTCATGTCGAGACCGGCCCGGGCGATGAGGGCCAGGTCGTAGGCGCTCGTGTGCTCGCCCGGCGCGTCGAGGCCACTCGGGGTGCGCGCCACGGTGTCGTAGGCCTGGAGATGGTGCGCGGTTGCGTTCATCAGCTGCACCGTCCGTCGCATGCCACCGGCGGCCTGGGCGAGCGCGTCGGCAGCGTCGTTGCCCGAGACGACGAGCATCGCGGCGAACAGCTTGCTGACGGAGTAGCTCATGCCCGGTACGAGGCCGACCTTCGAGCCGTCGACGGCCGCGTCGTGCCACGTCACCTTCACCTGCCGCTGGGGGTCGAGCAGCGGTAGCAGCGTGACTGCCGTGAGCGTCTTCAGGGTGCTGGCCGGCAGGTAGTGGGCATGCGGTGCCTTGGCCGCGAGCACCTCGCCCGTGTCCGCGTCGGCGATGACCCATGCCGAGGCGGTGAGGCCGGTGGGAAGGGCCGGCGCGCCCTCGAGTGGCTGGCTGACGGCATCGCGGCCGGTGAGCAGCGCCCCGCCGATCGGTTCGTCCCTGGCCGGCTGCGTCGCGTGAGCAGCCGCGGACGGCAGGAGCCCGCAGGTCGCGACGCAGAGTGCGGCGCCGACGACGCCTGAGGGGACACGCATGACGGGTCGAGGCTAGCCGCCGAATCCGTTCCGTGCGACCGTCGTTCCGGAGTGTCGCTCGGCCGCCACTAGCATCGGATCATGGTCCGGGAGTCGGAGTCGGGGTTCGCCATCGAGCCCGTTTACGATGCCGACGCGCTCGCGGGATGGGACCCGGCCGTTCGCCTCGGGGAGCCCGGCGAGTTCCCCTACACACGCGGGGTCTACCCGTCGATGTACACCGGCCGGCCCTGGACGATCCGGCAGTACGCCGGCTTCGGCACTGCTCGGGAGTCCAACGAGCGTTACCACCGGCTGGTAGAGGCCGGCACCACCGGGCTGTCGGTCGCGTTCGACCTGCCGACCCAGATGGGTTACGACTCCGACGACCCGATCGCGCACGGCGAGGTCGGCAAGGTCGGCGTCGCGATCGACTCCGTGGAGGACATGCGGCTGCTGTTCGACGGCATTCCGCTCGACCAGGTCTCGACGTCGATGACGATCAACGCGCCGGCCGCGTTGCTGCTGCTTCTCTACCAGATCGTCGGTGAGGAGCAGGGCGCTGCAGCCGGCGCGCTCACCGGCACGATCCAGAACGACATCCTGAAGGAATACATCGCGCGCGGGACCTACATCTACCCGCCGCAACCTTCGCTGCGGCTGGTCACCGATGTCTTCCGCTACTGCCGGGCCGAGATCCCGAAGTGGAACACGATCTCGATCTCGGGCTACCACATGGCCGAGGCCGGCGCGACTCCTGCGCAGGAGATCGCGTTCACGCTGGCCAACGGCATCGAGTACGTCCGGGCCGCGGTCGCGACGGGCCAGGACGTCGACGACTTCGCACCGCGACTTGCGTTCTTCTTCGTGTCGCGCACGACGCTGCTGGAGGAGGTCGCGAAGTTCCGTGCTGCCCGGCGCATCTGGGCACAGGTGATGCGCGACGAGTTCGGTGCCAAGAACCCGAAGTCGCAGATGCTGCGGTTCCACACCCAGACGGCCGGCGTACAGCTGACGGCGCAGCAGCCAGAGGTCAATCTTGTCCGCGTGACGACGCAGGCGATCGCGGCGATCCTCGGTGGCACCCAGTCACTGCACACCAACTCCTACGACGAAGCGATTGCGCTGCCGACCGAGAAGGCGGCGCGGCTCGCCGTACGAACGCAGCAGGTGCTCGCCAACGAGACCGACCTCGCAGCGACCGTCGACCCGTTCGCCGGGTCCTACGCCGTCGAGGCCATGACCGACGAGGTGGAAGCAGCCGCACGCGAGCTGATGACGCGGGTGGAGGACATGGGTGGTGCGGTCGCGGCGATCGAGCGCGGCTTCCAGAAGAACGAGATCGAACAGACTGCCTACCGCGTCGCGCAGGAGATCGAAAGCGGGTCGCGCGTCGTCGTCGGCGTCAACAAGTTCGTGACGCCGGACGATGAGCGCTACGAACCGATGCGGGTCGACCCGGCCATCGAGGAGGAGCAGGCGAAGCGACTGACGGTGCTGCGCGCCGACCGCTCCTCGTCGGACGTGACTCGAAGGCTCGACACTCTGCGCCGGGCAGCCGAAGGCCCGGCCGCCGGCGATGGCGACAACGTGCTCTACCCGATGCTGGAGGCGCTGCGTGCGCGCGCGACCGTGGGCGAGGTGTGCAACGCGCTTCGCGAGGTGTGGGGCGTCTACACACCGGTCGCCGCACTCTGAGCATGGCGAAGTAGAACGTATGTTCGGTTACCGCTTGTTCGGGGGTGCGTCGCAGCGCTGGACGGCGCACTTGTGGGACTAACTTTCCGTTGCTGATCAAAAACTTTGCGTCAACGGGGTTTGACGAACCCCCCCGACCTGCGCTGTCGTAGTCGGCGTACCTGCACGCAACAGCGAGGGACCCTCAGTGCTCGCCGTACTCGTCGTCTTCGCCGTCCTGTTCGCCGTCGTCGCGGTGTCCGCAGCAGCGTTCGGCCGCAGCCGCCGCTTCAACGAGGTCGATCGGTTCCATCGGGCCAGCCGGATGACCACCGAATGGGCTCGGTCCGGTGTCACCAAGCCGGTCCTCGGCGACCAGCACTCGCCGGAGGAGAAGCGGGAGCGCACCGAAGCCTGACCGGGTGATCAGCGACGCGGGCTGGGTACGCTCGCGCCGTGCAGATCCCGTTCACGTCGTCGCCGCGTTCCAGCCTCGGCGTGGAGTGGGAGCTCGAGCTCGTCGATGTCGAGACGCGTGAGCTCCGCAGCGGTGCGAGCGACATCCTGGGCGAGCTGGGCCGGCCGCACGGTGGCGAGCACCCCAAGGCCAAGCACGAGCTGCTCGAGTCGTGCATCGAGGTCATCACCGGCGTCTGCACGACCGTCGCCGAGGCCGAGGCCGACCTGCAGGCAACCGTCGACGAGGTGTCCGCCGCGGCTGCCGAGCGCGGGCTCGCGGTCATGTGTTCGGGCACGCATCCGTTCACCGACTGGGCGACGCAGGAGATCAGCCCCAACCCGCGTTACGCCAAGCTCATCGAGGACATGCAGTGGCTCGCCCGCCGCCTCCAGATCTTCGGCGTGCACGTGCATGTCGGGGTCCGGTCACCCGACAAGGTCATCCCGATCGTCAACGCGCTGACGGCCTACATCCCGCACTTCCTCGCGCTTTCGTCGTCGTCGCCCTACTGGATGGGCACGGACACCGGACTGGCGAGCGCGCGCAGCAAGGTCTTCGAAGGTCTGCCGACTGCTGGCCTCCCCTACCAGCTCTCCGGCTGGGACGACTTCGAGAAGTTCATGGAGACGCTGATCTGCGCCCAGACGATCTCGACGATTCGTGAGGTCTGGTGGGACGTCCGGCCACATCCGGTGTTCGGCACGGTCGAGCTGCGGATCTGCGACGGCCTGTCGACCCTGCGCGAGATCGGTTGGGCCGCGGCGATGTCGCAGTGCCTCGTGGAGATGCTCAACAGCCAGATCGACAAGGGCTACACCCTGCCCGTCCCGAAGAGCTGGACGGTGCGCGAGAACAAGTGGCGGGCCGCGCGTTACGGCATCGACGCCGAGATCATCGCCGACGACCAGGGCAGCACAATCCCGCTGCGTGACTCGGTGCTCGACCTCGTCGAAGAGCTCATGCCGTTTGCGGAACGCCTTCAGTGCACCAAGGAGCTGACCCGTGCGCGGGAGATCCTCGAGATCGGCCCTTCCTCCTCGCGTCAGCGTGCGGTGGCCGCAGCCAACGACGGCGATCTGAAGGCCGTTGTCGACGCCCTTGTGCGGGAGATGCGCGACAACGCACCGACACCGCAACCAATGACGTGAGCGACGCTGCCGAAGCCGCCATCGTCGGGTTCGTCGCGGAACAGCATCAACGGCTCGTCGGCCTCCGCCGCGACATCCACACCCATCCTGAGCTCGGCCGGCACGAGTTCCGGACGACGACGCTGCTGGCCGAGGCGCTCATGGCGGCCGGCCTCGCGCCGGCGCCACTGCCGGGTGGCACCGGCCTGATCTGCGACATCGGGCAACGTCCCGCAACGGTGGGGCTGCGTGCCGACCTCGATGCACTGCCCATTTCCGACGGCAAGGACGTGCCCTATCGCTCGACGGTCGAGGGGGTGTGCCACGCCTGCGGGCACGACGTGCACATCGCCGTAGTGCTCGGCGCCGGTCTCGTCCTGGCCCGGCTCGCAGCAGCGGGCGAGCTCACCATCGGCGTACGCCTCGTCTTCCAGCCGGCGGAGGAGGTGATTCCCGGCGGCGCGCTCGACGTCATCGACGCTGGTGGTCTCGACGGACTGGAACGGATGTATGCCGTCCACTGTGATCCGGCGATCGAGGTCGGACGGATCGGGCTGCGGGTCGGCGCAGTCACATCGGCGACGGACTCACTCGAGGTGCGGTTGTCCGGGCCGGGTGGTCACACCGCTCGTCCGCATCGCACCGCGGACCTGGTCGCTGCGATCGGAGACCTCGTCGCGCGCGTGCCGGGCGTGCTGGCACGACGGGTCGACCCGCGCGCCGGCATCAACCTCGTCTTCGGCGAGGTCCACGCCGGCAGCGCCGGCAACGTGATTCCGCGCACTGGCGTCGCCCGCGGCACCCTGCGCATGCTCGACCGAGCAGCATGGGAGACGGTGCCCCCGGTCCTCGATGCGGCGATCCGGGAAGTGGTGGCGCCCTACGGCGTCGACGTCGAGATCAACCATGTGCGCGGGGTGCCCCCGGTCGTCAACGACGCGTCTGCCGTGGCCGAGCTCGCCACATCAGCCGCGCGCCTGTCGGCCGATGCGGCCTGTCACACGGAGCAGAGCCTCGGCGGCGAGGACTTCGGCTGGTTCCTGGAAAAGGTCCCCGGTGCGCTCGCGCGCCTGGGCGTCCGTGCCCCTGGCAGCGCTCAGGCAGTCGACCTTCATCAACCGACGTTCGACGTCGACGAGGGCTGCATCGACGTCGGCGTCCGGCTGCTCGCCGGGGTAGCGCTGGTCAGGGCCGCCGCGCGGGATGCGTGACGTTCTCCGGCCGCGCTTCCTCGTGCTCGGCGCGCAGCCGGCGTAGCTCTTCCTCATGGCGCGCATAAGGCTCGTCCGGGAGTGTCTTCCGCTCGTGATGTGCCTTGGACGTCTTGCCCACGGCGAAGAAGAGCCACAGGGCGGCGGCGACGAGGATGGCGAGGACCGGGACGATGAGGGCTGCTCCCATGTCGCTTCCCTACCCGAGAGACCCCATGGCCGAACACACCGGCGTGTCGTTCGTCGGCGCCGATCTCTATGGCGAGAGCTTGGCCGACGATCGCTACGTCGACTGCAGCTTCGTCGACGCCGACCTCACCGAAGCCGGGAGCCGCGCTGCGGTCTTCGAGGAGTGTGACTTCTCCGGGGCAAAGCTCAACGCGTCCACCCACGAGGGTTCGGCGTTCCTGCGGTGCCGGTTTCGCCGTACGACGTGGTTCGGCGCGGCGCTGCGCGAATGCAAGCTGACCGGAAGTCGGTTCGAGCAGGCGGTGCTACGGCCGCTCACCGTCGACGGCGGGGACTGGTCATACGTGACGTTGCGCCGTGCGGACCTGGCCGGCATCGACCTCACCGGTGTCAAGCTGGCGGAGGCCGATCTCACCGAAGCCGACCTTTCGCGGGCGGTCCTGCGTGACTGCGACCTCGACCATGCCCGCATGGACAAGGCGGCGCTGCGCGACGCGGACCTGCGCGGCGCCGTGCTGACCGGCGTCGACCTGGCCGCGCTGCGGCTCGACGGCACTCTCGTCGACCCGGATCAGGCGATGCTGATCGCCATGGCCCATGGTGCGCGAGTCGAGCCCCGCTGACTCCACCTGGCCCGGAGGTTGGGCTCAGCCGGCCGGAGACGGCCCGCTCGACCGGCGCTCCCGGCCGCGCAGGTCGTTCACGTAGTCGGCCGGGGCACCGGCTGCTTCCGCTGCGTCGGCCATGAGTCCGAGGTAGCGGGCCGACGGAAGGCCCCCTTCGTAGCCGTCGAGGACGTAGAGCCAGCACAGCTCGTCGCCGTGCAGGGTCTGCACCCGGACGCGGATCTTGCGGTAGAGACCGGTCGGCGCGCTCTCCCAGCGGTCGAGCGCCGCCTCGTCCTGGGTGGGGACGTCGTAGACCATGACGAAAACCTGGTCGCCGGGGTCCTCGACCACCGTGGCGAGCGCTCCCTCCCAGCCCATGTCCTCACCGCCGAACGTCAGCCGCCAGCCAACCAGCCAGCCGGAGCCGCGCGAGGGCGAGTGCGGGCAGCGTTCCCGCATCTGGTCGGCGTCGAGGTTGGTCCCGTACGCGGCGTAGAGAGCCACGGCGGCAGCGTAGGCGTCGGGCGGGGAAGAATGCACACATGACGCGCTTCGTGGTGGTCGTGTGACCCGTATCGCCATCCTGGGAGGTGGGCCCGGCGGTTACGAAGCCGCGCTGGTCGCGGCCCAGCTCGGTGCCGACGTGCTCGTCGTCGAGCGGGACGGGCTCGGCGGCGCGTGCGTGCTCGCCGACTGCGTGCCGTCGAAGACGTTGATCGCGACGAGTGAGTCCATGACGACGTTCGCTTTCAGCGAGCCCCTCGGGGTGCGGCTGCGTTCCGGCCAGCGACCCGAGGACGAGGTCAGTGTCGACCTTGCCGTCGTCAACGCCCGGGTCAAGGCGCTGGCGCTCGCGCAGTCGATCGACATCGCCCGGCGGGTGGGACGCGAAGGCGTCGAGGTCGTCAGGGGGACGGGTCGGCTCGTCGGACCCAACCGGCTCGTCGTCCGGACCGATGACGGCGAGGAAGGGTACGGCGCGGACATCGTCCTGGTCGCGACCGGCGCCTCGCCCCGGACGCTTCCCGGGGTCGAGTGCGACGGCGAGCGGATCCTGTCGTGGCAGCAGCTCTACGACCTGCCGGCGCTGCCGGAGCATCTCATCGTCGTGGGCTCCGGCGTGACCGGCGCAGAGTTCGCCTCTGCCTACCAGGCCTTGGGCAGCCAGGTGACGCTCGTGTCCAGCCGCGACCGGGTGATGCCCAGCGAGGACGCCGACGCGGCGCTGCTGCTGGAGGACGTGATGACGCGGCGGGGCATGCACATCGCCGAGCGGTCCCGGGCGACCGCGGTCAGCCGGTCTGCCGATGGTGTCGTCGTGACGCTGAAGGACGGGGCGACGGTCGAGGGCAGCCACTGCCTGGTCGCGGTCGGTTCCGTGCCCAACACGAGTGGCCTGGGCCTCGAGCACGTCGGAGTCATCACCGATGAGCACGGCTACGTCGTCGTCGATGGTGTCTCTCGCACGTCCGTGCCCGGTGTCTACGCCGCGGGTGACTGCACCGGTGTGCTGCTGCTCGCGTCGGTAGCGGCGATGCAAGGGCGTATCGCCATGTGGCACGCGCTGGGTGATGCGGTGTCACCGCTTCGCCTCTCGCATGTGGCGGCCAACGTCTTCACGGATCCAGAGATCGCTACCGTCGGGTTGGGTCAGGCGGCGGTCGAGGTGGACCGTGGCGGGGTGCAGGAGGTCAAGCTGCCGCTGGCCACCAATGCGCGGGCCAAGATGCAGGGCATCCTCGACGGATTCGTCAAGCTCTACTGCCGGCCGGGGACGGGCACGGTGCTCGGTGGCGTCGTGGTGGCGCCGCGAGCGAGCGAGCTCATCCTCCCGGTCTCACTCGCCGTCGAAAACAACCTCACGGTCGACCAACTGGCGCACACGTTCAGCATCTATCCGTCGATCAGCGGCAGCATCACCGAAGCGGCGCGTCAGCTGCACCGCTCGGCGCGGTCGTGACAGGTCAGTCGGTGATGCTGCAGATGGTGGACCCGGACTGAACCGGCGCGCCCACATCGGCGGTGAGCCCGCTGATGGTTCCCGCCTTGTGCGCGTTGATCGGCTGCTCCATCTTCATGGCCTCGAGCACGACGACGAGGTCACCGGCCGCAACGTGCTGTCCGTCCTCGACCGCCACCTTGACGATCGTGCCCTGCATCGGTGCAGTCAACGTGTCGCCCGAGACCGCTGCGGCTGCCCCACCGCTGCGACCGCGCTTCGGCGGCCGTTGCCGGCTCTTCGCGGTCGAACCGCCGAGTCCGCTCGGTAGCACCACCTCGAGACGTCGACCGTCCACCTCGACCGTCACACGGTCGCGCGGCGCCGGTTCGTCGCCGCCTGCGGCCACGCCGGCGTAGGGCGGGATCTCGTTGGTGAACTCGGTCTCGATCCATCGGGTGTGCACAGCGAACGGTGTGCGGTCGTCACCGGGCGCGAACGCGGGATCGTCGAGCACGGCACGGTGGAACGGGATGAGAGTCGGCATGCCGCCGACCTCGAACTCCTGCAGCGCCCGCCGGGACCGCTCGATGGCCTGCCGCCGGGACGAACCGGTGACGATGAGCTTGGCGAGCAGCGAGTCGAACGCGCCGGGTACGACGTCGCCTTCGACGTATCCGGCGTCAACACGCACGCCGGGCCCGGTGGGCAACCGCCACGCGGTCACCTGTCCCGGGGCGGGCAGAAAGTCACGACCGGGATCCTCGGCGTTGATGCGGAACTCGATCGAGTGGCCGCGCGGTGCCGGGTCGGCACCCTTGAGCCGCTGGCCGTCGGCGATCGCGAACTGCGCGCGGACGAGGTCGACGCCGCTCGTCTCCTCCGTGACCGGGTGCTCGACCTGCAGCCGGGTGTTGACCTCCAGGAACGACACGGTGCCGTCCTGCCCGACGAGGAACTCACACGTCCCCGCGCCGACGTACCCCGCCTCGCGCAGGATGGCCTTGGAGGAGTCGTACAGGGTCTGGACCTGCTCGGCGGAGAGGTACGGCGCGGGCGCCTCCTCGACCAGCTTCTGGTGCCGGCGCTGGAGCGAGCAGTCGCGGGTCGAGACCACGACCACGTTGCCGTGCTGGTCGGCGAGGCACTGGGTCTCCACGTGGCGCGGCTTGTCGAGGTACTTCTC
>JAVEEE010000022.1 GCA_030840615.1 Frankiaceae bacterium
GAGCCCCAGCGACGTCACCTCCGCCACCTGGTGCCTCGTACGGTCACGACCGAGGCACTCGATGAGCCGGCGCAGGACGAGGTCGCGGTTGCTTTCGAGGACCATGTCGATGAAGTCGATGACGATGATCCCGCCGAGGTCGCGCAGCCGCAGCTGGCGCACGATCTCCTCCGCGGCCTCGATGTTGTTCTTGGTGACCGTCTCCTCGAGATTGCCGCCGCCCTTGCCGGTGAACTTCCCGGTGTTGACGTCGACGACGATCATCGCCTCGGTGCGGTCGATGACGAGGTAGCCGCCGGAGGGCAGCCAGACCTTGCGGTCGAGCGCCTTCGCCAGCTGCTCGTCGACGCGGTAGGCCGCGAACACGTCCTCGTCGTCGGTCCACCTGCGAGTCCGCTCGGCGAGGTCCGGCGCGACCCATCGGATGTAGTTGTCGACGGTGTCCCACTCGTCGGCGCCGGAGACGACGAGCTCCTTGAAGTCCTCGTTGAAGATGTCGCGGATGACGCGGATGACGACGTCGGGCTCGGCGTAGATCAGCGCCGGCGCGCTCGCGGTCTGCGCCTTCTTCTCGATGTCCTGCCACTGCGCGTGCAGCCGGTTGAGGTCGCGCTCGAGGTCCTCCTCGCTCGCACCTTCCGCAGCGGTCCGGATGATGACGCCGGCGTCCTCGGGCGTGAGTCGCTTGAGGATGCCCTTGAGCCGGCTGCGTTCGGTGTCCGGCAGCTTGCGGCTGATGCCCGACAGGCGTCCGTCCGGCACGTAGACCATGTAGCGGCCGGGGAGGCTGACCTGGCTGGTGAGCCGGGAGCCCTTGTGCCCGATCGGGTCCTTCGTGACCTGCACCAGCACCGACTGGCTCGTCTTCAACGCCTGCTCGATGCGCGGCGGCCGGCCTTCCAACGCACTCGCGTCGTAGTTGACCTCACCGGCGTAGAGCACCGCGTTGCGGCCTCTGCCGATGTCCACGAACGCGGCTTCCATGCTCGGCAACACGTTCTGGACCTTGCCGAGATAGACGTTGCCGACCATGGAGGTCTGGTCCTTGCGCGCGACGTAGTGCTCGACCAGGACACCGTCTTCGAGGACAGCGATCTGGGTGCGGTCGTCGGCCTGCCTGACGACCATCACGCGCTCGACCGACTCGCGGCGGGCGAGGAACTCCGACTCGGTGATGATCGGCGGCCGGCGCCGACCGGTGTCGCGCCCGTCGCGGCGTCGCTGGCGCTTGGCCTCGAGCCGGGTCGAGCCCTTCACGCCGCGTACGCCGTCGTCGTCAGCCTCGCCCCCGCGAGCCTCGCCCCCGCGCGCTCCGCCGCCACTCGAGCGGCCGCCGCGGGCGGCAGCGGACTTCTGCGCAGTCTTCTGCGTCGACTTCTGCGCCGGCCGAGCCTCCCGGACGTGGACGACGGTCTCGACGCCCTCGTCGTCGTCCTCGCCCGCCTCCACCTCACCCTCGGCGCTTCCGTCGCCGGTACGCCGCCGACGACGACGGCGGCGCCGACGGGTGGCGCTGCCGCCCTCGCCGTCCGCCTGGCCGTCACCCCCAGCGTCGTCCCGGTCGTCAGCGTCGTCCCCGTCGGCTGCGTCGTCCCGGTCGTCCGCACCGCCCGCATCGCCGATCCCGACCGGAGCTTGTTCATCCGTGTCACGCTCGCCGTCGGCCGCGTCGCGCTCGCCGTCCCCGGCCGCGCCGGCCGCCGCTGCGCGACCGCCGCCACCGCCACCGCCACCGCGACCACGGCGTCCCCGGCGGCGGCGCGCCGGCCGGTCGCCGCCCTCGGTCGACTCGCCGGGCTCGCCGCCCGCGGCGGGGCCGTCAGCCGGCTCGGCAGACGTTGCCGCGTCCCGGGCAGGTGCTTCCTCGTTCGCCGGCGGCGCCGCTGAGGTCTTCTTCGCGGTCGTCTTCCTGGCGGCCTTGCGCGGGGGGGCCGTCGGCTCGGGAGGCTGGAACAGCACCCCCGGGACGCCGCTACGCGCCTGGGCCTGCTCGGTGAGCGCCGACGACGACTCGTCGGCAGACGTGGGTGTGTCGCCGCCGCTGTCCGGGCCGGCAGCGGCGGTCTTGCGCCTGGAGCCGGTCGCGGTCTTCGTGGTCGCCTTCGTCGCTTTCGAGGCAGCCGTCTTCTGGGTCGTCGATGGTTGGGCCGTCGATTTCGGGGCGGCCGTCTTCCCGGTGGTCGTCTTCTGGGCGGCCGTCTTCCGGGGGGCCCGCTTGCGCGGGGTCGGCGTCGTCGAGGCAGCGTCGCCGGTGGAGGCGTCGCTGCTGGTGCCGCTGGTGCCGGTGGTGCTGGTGGTGTCGCGCTCGTCGTCGAGCATTGCGGGTTGTTCTCCCGTCCGCTCCCGGGTGCGGCGCTGCCTGAGCAGTGCGCGCTCCGCGCAGGAGCCGATCTGTGCCACCGACCGCGAGAGGCTCGCGCCGGCGGAAGTCCGAAGGTCGGTCGCGCCGCTTGCTAGTGCGGCGTGGCCGCGGCGGCGTCGGGTGCCAGCGGGTCGGTGAGCCGGCAGGGCGCACCGGTAGCCAGCAGCGTCTCGTCCAGCAGGCCCTGCGCCAGCCGAGTCACCACGGGGGTGGTCGGCGTCGAAAGGGCAGCCGCCTGACGAAGCGCGGTCAAGACGTCGTCGGGTCGTACGGCGGGTTGGGTGTGCCGGACAACCAGGTCGAGTATCGCACAGGGGACGTTCGGGTCGGTTTCTCCTGCGCCCGGCGCGCCGGTCGCGGCCACCACGGCAGCCCTGGCGTCGACGGTCCGCGTGCCCTCCTTGACCCGACGCTCGACCGGGGCCGTCGGCAGCGCCAGGAAGCGGGCGACGGCGGTCTCGAGCTCAGCCGGGGCAACGCCGGTCAGCTCGATCCGCCATCGCGAGGCCTCGATCCGGTCGGCAAGACCCGGACCGGCCGCCGCCACGACGTCGACGATGTCGAGGCCGGGTGGAAGAGCGGCGTCGAGGTCCCGCCGTACTGCATCGGGCTCGCGTGGCTCGGCCAGCCCGATCTCGAGGTATTCGGCCTCGCTCGCGACGCCGGTGGGCGCGGCCCCCACGTAGGAGATCTTGGGATGGGGACTGAAGCCGGCGCTGTAGCCCATCGGGATGCGGGCCCGACGCAGCGCCCGCTCGAAGGCGCGGGCGAAGTCGCGGTGGCTGGTGAACCGGAGCCGGCCACGCTTGGCATAGCGGATCCGGAGTCGCTGCACCACCGACGGCGGCGCCGGATGGGTGGGCTGGGGGCTCATGACAGTGCTTGGCGCGCCGCGGGTTCAGGCCGGGGAGAGCGGGAGCAGCTGGCGGCCGGTCGGGCCGATCTGGATCTCGGTGCCCATGCCCGGACAGACGCCGCAGTCGTAGCAGGGGGTCCATCGGCAGTCGTCGACCTCGACGTCGCGCAGCGCGTCCTGCCAGTCCTCCCACATCCAGTCCTTGTCCAGACCGGAGTCGAGGTGGTCCCAGGGCAGCACCTCGGACAGCTCACGCTCACGCGTCGTGAACCAGTCGATGTCGACCGGGCTGTCGGCGAAGACCTCGGTCGCGCAGCGCTCCCATCGGTCAAACGAGAAGTGCTCGCTCCAGCCGTCGAACCGGCCGCCGTCCTCCCAGACGCGACGGATCACGGCCGCGACGCGGCGGTCGCCGCGGGAGAGCAGTCCTTCGATGATGGACGGGCGGCCGTCGTGGTAGCGGATGCCGATCGCGCGGCCGTAGTCGCGATCGTTCATCACCGCGCCTTTCAGCGCTTTGAGCCGCCTGTCGACGGTCTCGTGGTCGAGCTGCGCGGCCCACTGGAACGGCGTGTGCGGTTTGGGCACGAACGCGCCGATCGACACGGTGCAGCGGATGTCCTTCCGCCCGGCGGCTGCACGCCCGGTCTTGATGACGCGCTTGGCCATGTCGGCGATCTGCATGACGTCGTCGTCGGTCTCGGTCGGCAATCCGCACATGAAGTAGAGCTTCACCTGCCGCCAGCCGTTGCCGTAGGCGGTCGCGACGGTGCGGATGAGGTCGTCTTCGCTCACCATCTTGTTGATGACCTTGCGCATCCGCTCGCTGCCACCTTCGGGTGCGAACGTGAGACCGGTACGACGACCGTTGCGACTGAGCTCGTTGGCGAGCGTGACGTTGAAGGCGTCGACGCGCGTCGACGGCAAGGACAGCGAGACCTGCTCGCCCTCGTAACGGTCGGCGAGGCCTTTGGCGATCTCCCCGATCTCGCTGTGGTCGGCGCTGGAGAGCGAGAGCAGGCCCACTTCTTCGAAGCCGGTTGCCTCGATGCCGCGTTGCACCATCTCGCCGACGGTGGTGACGCTGCGCTCCCGCACGGGTCGGGTGATCATGCCGGCCTGGCAGAACCGGCAGCCCCGCGTGCAGCCGCGGAAGATCTCGACGCTGTAGCGCTCGTGGACCGTTTCTGCCAGCGGTACCAACGGTTTCTTGGGATATGGCCAGGCGTCGAGGTCCATCACCGTGTGCTTCGCGACCCGCCACGGAACACCCGCGCGGTTGGGCGCGACGCGCTGGATGCGACCGTCCGGCAGGTAGTCGACGTCGTAGAACGCCGGCACGTAGGCGACGCCGTCGACTGCCAGCCGCATCAGCAGCCCGTCGCGACCATTCGGGCGACCGTCGGCCTTCCAGTCGCGGACGATGTCGGTGATGCGCAGCGCCGCTTGCTCACCGTCGCCGAGAACGGCGGCGTCGATGAACTCGGCCACCGGCTCCGGGTTGAACGCGGCATGACCGCCGGCGACCACGATCGGATGCTCGTCGGTGCGGGCGCACGCGCTCAACGGAATGCCGGCGAGGTCGAGGGCGGTCAACAGGTTGGTGTAGCCGAGCTCCGTCGAAAAGCTGACCCCGAAGACGTCGAACGCCGCGACCGGGCGATGCGCGTCGACGGTGAACTGCGGGAGGCCGTGCTCGCGCATCACGGCTTCCATGTCGGGCCACACGCTGTAGGTGCGCTCGGCGATGACGTCGTCACGCTCGTTGAGCACCTCGTAGAGAATCTGCACGCCTTGGTTGGGCAATCCGACCTCATAGGCGTCGGGATACATCAGCACCCACCGGACGGTGTTGCCGCCGGCGACATCCCAGTCCTTCGTCGTGGCGTGCAGCTCACCGCCGACGTACTGGATCGGCTTCTTCACGCCCGGCAGCAACGGCTCGAGCTGTGCCCAGATGCTGGCAGCAGGGAGCGAGTCGACGGCCATCTGTCCAGACTACGGCGGCCGGGACTACGGCGGCCCGGACTGAAGCGGCCCAGAGTGGATGGTGGCAGGTTAGGTTCGGCCCATGAGCGATCTTGCGGAAAAGTTCGACCGCGCGCAGAACCACTTCGGCGACCTTGTCCGCCAGGTCGGCGACGACAAGTGGACGGCGCCGACGCCGTGCAGTGACTGGGACGTCCGCGCGCTGGTCAACCATCTGGTCTACGAGGCGCGCTGGGCGGTGCCGCTGCTGGAGGGGCAGACCATCGAAGAGGTCGGTGACCGCTTCGACGGCGACATCCTGGGCGAGGATCCAAAGGCGACGTTCGACATCGCGCTCGCCGAGGCAACAGCCGCGGTCCGCGCGCCCGGCGCCCTGGACAGAACGGTGCACCTGTCCTACGGCGACGCTCCGGCGTCCGATTACTTGACGCAGCTGACCGGCGACTTCGTCATC
>JAVEEE010000406.1 GCA_030840615.1 Frankiaceae bacterium
CTGCTCGATCCCGGCCGGGTCGCGGACGAGGTGGTGGCGATGATCGGCACCAACCGCATCCTGCGCTCGATCCCGCGCCGGCGGGCACTCGGCGCGCGGCTGACCGGCCTGGCCCCTACGACGATGCTTCCGCTGATCGGCCTGACCGCGAAAGCCGGCGAACGCAACCGCCGGAAGTCGCTCCGCGAGTGAGCGCTCCTAGACTCGGAGCCCGCATGCGCCTTCCTGTCGTCACCCCGACTGCCTTCCGCCGCCTGACCGTCGTGGCGGCTGTCGCGATGGGTGCCATCGTCGTCAGCGGTGCGGCCGTGCGGCTCACCGGGTCCGGGCTGGGTTGCCCGACCTGGCCGCGTTGCACCGACACATCTCTCGTCGCACCGGTCTCCTACCACGCGCTGGTGGAGTTCGTGAACCGCGTCGTCACCTCGATCGTCGGCGTCTTCATCGCCCTGGTCGCCGTCGCGGCCCTGCTGCGCGCACCGCGGCGACGCGACCTCACGCTGCTTGCCTGGAGTCTCGTCGGTGGCTTCGTAGGACAAGCGGTGATCGGTGGGCTGTCCGTCCTCTACGACCTGTCGCCGCCGTGGGTGATGGCGCATTTCCTGCTGTCGATGCTGATGGTCTGGGCGTCGCTCGTTCTCGTGCACCGCGCCGATCCACTGTGGCAACCTGCGGCGCCGTCGGCACGCCGCGAGCTGGTGCTGCTCGGCCGGCTCCTCGTCGGCGTCGCCGGGGTCGTGCTGTTCCTCGGCACGGTCACGACCGGAACCGGCCCGCACGCCGGCGACGGCGCTCATCACGTGAAGCGGCTGTCGTTCCCGCTCGAGCGCGTCACCCAGCTGCACGCCGACGCCGCCCTGCTGCTGACCGGCTTGGTGGTCGCGACGTTGTTCGCGGTCCGGCTGACGGACACGGCTGCCGTCGTACGACGCCGCGCTGCCTGGCTCGCCGCCGCGGTCGGTCTGCAGGTCGTGATCGGCTACACCCAGTATTTCCTCGACCTGCCGCCCGGCATCGTCGAGCTGCACGTCGCCGGCGCGACGCTGCTCTGGGCCGCGACGCTGTGGCTACAGCTCGGCTACACCGCGCCGACACGACCCGACCCGCTGGAGCTCCCTGCTCAGGCCAGCGCCACGTGGGTGTCGACGAGCTCGAAACCGATGCCTTCGTAGAACGCCGCACTGCCCGCCGCCGCGTGCAGCCAGAGCACGTCGCAGCCCGCCGCCGCCGACCGGTCGGCACAGGTCGCGAGCATGGCCGTGCCGATACCTCGCCCCCGCCAGGCCGGCAGCACCCCCACCGCGGACACGTAGCCGAGCCCGCCCGACGGTCGCAGCAGCGCGCAGGCCACGATCTCGCCGGCCACGCGCCCGAGGAGGTGGACGAGTCCCGGGGCAGCGATGTCGGCATCGGCCACGAGGGCCTCGGCCAGGCCCGGCCGCATGTCGAACGCGCTGCCATAGACCCCGGTGAAGTCGGCAGCCGACTCCGCCGGCACTACGTCGAACGGTTCCCCTTGCACCCGAACGCCCGATCCCAAGCCATGGAGGCCGGCCGCCGAGATCGCGAACACCGGCAGGGCGTCGATACGAGACAAGTCAGCGAGTGCATCCACGTCGCGCTCGCGGATGAAGACCTGGCCGTCGAGGCCTCGTGCGGCGAGTGCTCCGAGCGCCTTGGCCACCGCGTGCGGATGAGGGCGTGCGGTCAGCGCAAGGACTGCGTTGGACCAGCGCTCGGGAAGTCCGAGCGAGACGACGGCGAGGCCGTCGACCTCCATGCTGAACCGCCCAGGAGCGCGCGCCGCGTGCACCCGCAAGACGTCGGCATAGGCCGCGGCGAGCCGGTCGGCCGGCGTCACACGAACTGGCTCACCGCAAGCGCGCCGAACAGCAACGACAGGTAGGTGATCGACAGGTGGAACAGCGGCATCGGACGGGCCGTCTCGCCGCGGCGCACCCGGCGGTGCAGCCGGTGCGCCTCGGCCACGAAGGCGCCCCCGAGCCCGACGGCGGCCACGCCGTAGAGCCAGCCCGCACCGAACGGCAGCAGCAGCAGCGACACCCCGACCATCGCCCAGGAGTAGAGGACGATCTGGCGCGTCACCCGAATCGGAGCGGCGACCACCGGCAGCATCGGCACGCCGGCGGCCGCGTAGTCGTCGCGAAAGCGCATCGCCAGCGACCAGAAGTGCGGCGGTGTCCAGAGGAACACCACGGCGAAGAGCACGGCCGCCGGCCAGCCCACGTTGCCCCGCACCGCCGACCACCCGATGAGCACCGGGAAGCAGCCGGCCGCTCCGCCGATGACGATGTTGGACGGCGTACGACGCTTGAGTCCGAGCGTGTAGACGAACACGTAGAAGGCGATCGCCCCGTCGGCGAGGACCGCCGAGAGCCAGTTGACGCCGAGGCCCAGCAGCAGCGTCGCCGCCATCCCGAGCACGATGCCGAAGCGCAGCGCGGCCGTCGGGGTGATCTCGGCACGGACCACCGGCCGGCGGCGGGTGCGGGCCATCAGCGCATCGATGTCGCGGTCGACGACGCAGTTGATCGTGTTGGCGCTGCCGGCGGCCAACGTGCCGCCGATCAGGGTGGCGACGAGCGTCCACAAGCGCGGCCAGCCGTGCGCCGCCAGCATCATCACCGGGACCGTCGTGACCAACAGCAGCTCGATGATGCGCGGCTTGGTCAGTGCGACGTAGGAGCGGATGACACCGAGCGCCGTCCGCGCGGGAACCTCTGCCGTCGCCGGTGCAGCGGCGCTGGCAATGGTCACCGCGCAAGGCTAGCGGGCGGCAGCCGGGGCAGGAGTGCTGGGTAGGCTCGCCGTGACCACGATGAGGAGGCTGCCCGGTTGGCCCAAACGAAGGCAGCAAACGCGCTGGAGTGGACTGACGCCGACGCCTTGGCGGTCGACGTCATCCGCGGTCTCGCCATGGACGCGGTGGAGGCAGCGGGCTCCGGCCATCCCGGCACCGCGATGTCCCTCGCTCCCGCGGCCTACCTGCTGTTCCAGCGGCTGATGCGCCACGACCCCACCGACCCGACATGGCTCGGCCGGGACCGGTTCGTCCTGTCTTGTGGGCACTCCAGCCTCACGCTCTACATCCAGCTCTTCCTCTCGGGCTACGGGCTCACGCTCGACGACCTCAAGCTGCTCCGCCAGTGGGACAGCCGGACCCCCGGCCACCCCGAGTACGGGCACACCATCGGCGTCGAGACCACCACGGGCCCACTCGGCCAGGGCGTCGGCAACGCCGTGGGGATGGCCATGGCCTCCCGCTACGAGCGTGGGATGTTCGACCCGGAGAGCCCCGCCGGCGACAGCGTGTTCGACCACACGATCTGGTGCTTCGCGTCCGACGGCGACATCGAGGAAGGCATCAGCGGAGAGGCGAGCTCACTCGCCGGGCATCAGCAGCTCGGCAACCTCGTGCTGCTTTACGACGACAACCACATCTCGATCGAAGGCGACACCAGGGTCGCGCTGTCCGAGGATGTGATGGCCCGCTACGCGGCCTACGGCTGGCACACCCAGCGGGTGGAGGACGTCAACGACGTCCAGTCGCTCTACGCCGCCTTCGTCGCCGCCCGCGCCGAACGCGATCGGCCGAGCTTCATCAGCGTGCGCAGCATCATCGGCTGGCCCGCTCCGCACAAGCAGAACACCGGCAAGGCCCACGGATCCGCGCTGGGCGCAGACGAGGTCAAGGCCACCAAGGAGATCCTCGGGTTCCCGCCTGACGTGACCTTCTACTGCCCGGACGAGGTGCTCGAGCACACCCGCAAGGTCGTTGACCGCGGACGCGCTGCGCATGGCCAGTGGCAGGAGCGTTTCGAGGACTGGGCTCGGGCCCAGCCCGACAAGGCCCGCGAGCTCGACCGGATCTCACAGCGCCGGCTCCCCGAAGGCTGGGACGCCAAGTTGCCCGACTTCTCGGGCGAGAAGCCGATGGCGACGCGCAAGGCGTGCGGCGCCTGCATCAACGCCGTCGCGCCGTCGCTACCCGAGCTCTGGGGCGGGTCCGCCGACCTGGCGGAGAGCAACAACACCGAGATCGAGGGCGCCGAGTCGTTCCTGCCGGAGGCGCACGGCGGGTCGCCGTACGGGCGGATCCTGCACTTCGGCATCCGCGAGCACTCCATGGGCGCGATCATGAACGGCATCACCGTGCACGGCGGCACGCGCGTCTTCGGCGGGACGTTCCTCGTGTTCAGCGACTACATGCGCGGATCCGTGCGAC
>JAVEEE010000051.1 GCA_030840615.1 Frankiaceae bacterium
CAAGCCGGTCCGTCGCTCATCGTTCGGCAACCGGTGGAAGCTCGCGGTAAGGAACGCCGGGCTCCCCAAAGGCACGCGCTTCCACGACCTGCGTCACTTCTACGCCTCGACGCTGATCGCCGCGAACCTGCACCCGAAGACCATCCAGGCCCGGCTCGGGCACGCCAGCATCGTCGAGACCCTGGACCTACGGCCACCTTTCCCCGATGGCCGAAGAGGACGGGCGTGGCGTCCTCGACAAGGCGCTCACGGCCCAGCAGGTCCAAGATCATGCGGACCAACCGCGGACTTAGCGATCTTGCTCGACGTAAACGCGCAGGTCAGCGGCCTGGTGGCGGACGAGCCGGCCTGTACGCCGGGTTCTGTGCCCTTCGCCGTGTTGCCACGTCGCCGGGCGGCGACCATCCATCTCGGGCTGCCGTTGCCGACAACCTCTAGCGGTCTACCCGGGAGCTCGGGCGGGCCGCCCTCGAACGCTCCCTGTCTGACCTTGCTCCGGGTGGGGTTTGCCTAGCCGGTTGAGTCACCCCAACCGCTGGTGGTCTCTTACACCACCGTTTCACCCTTGCCCGCCGCCGAAGCGTCGGGCGGTCTGTTCTCTGTGGCACTGTCCCGCGAGTCACCTCGGGTCGGTGTTACCGACCACCCTGCCCTGTGGAGCCCGGACGTTCCTCGGCGACGTTTCCGAAGAAACGTCGACGCGGCCGCCCGGCCGGCTCGTCCGCCGTACCGACAGGGTACGGCGAAACGACAGAATCCACCGCGTGCCCCGGCTCAGCCTCTCCCCGCTGGACCGGCGCATCATCGGGCTCGCCGTCCCCGCGCTCGGTGCCCTGGTCGTCGAACCGCTCTACACCATCACCGACACCGCCATCGTGGGGCACCTCGGCCGCGCCCAGCTCGGCGGGCTCGCGATCGCCACGACCGTGCTCAACCTCATCGGCTGGACATCCGCGTTCCTCGAGATGGCCACCACCTCGCAGGTCGCGTTCCGCCGCGGCCGTGGCGACGCCGACGGAGCGACCGATGCCGCCACCGCTGCGTATCTCGCCGCGCTCGCACTCGGCGTCGGCGTAGCGCTGCTCGTCGCATTCGCCGGACCGCCCATCGCCCACGGGCTCGGCGCCGACGGCGCGATCCAGCACAACGCGACCACCTACCTGCGCATCTCCGCGATCGGCATGCCGTTCCTTCTGCTCACTCTGGCCGGCACCGGACACCTGACGGGGCACGAGGACACCCGCACGCCACTGCGCATCGTCCTCGCCGCCAACGTCATCAACGTCGCCCTCGAAGTCGTCCTCGTCTACGTCGCGCACACCGGCGTCGCCGGCTCGGCCTGGGGCACGGTTGTCGCGCAGGCCGTCGCCGCCGCACTCTTCGTCACGGCAAGCCACCGTCGTACGACGACCATCCGCCGCCCGGCCCGGAGCGAGTTCACGTTGCTGGTGCGCAGCGGCACGGCGCTCGTCATCCGCACGATCGCGCTCGGCGCAGCACTCACCGCCGCAACGGCGATCGCCGCACACGTCGGGTCGGCGACACTCGGCGGTCACCAGATCGCTCTGCAGGTCTGGCTGTTGCTGGCGCTGACCCTCGATGCGCTCGCGGTGCCGGCGCAGGTCTACGTCGGCGCCGCGCTCGGCGCCGGTCACGTCGACGAGGCGGTCGACATCGGCGCCCGATGCCTGCGGCTGGGTCTCATCGCCAGCGCTGCCGTCGCGATCGTCACGATCGCGCTCTCCCCCGCGCTGCCCTACGTCTTCTCCTCCGACGGCTCCGTCCGCCATGTCGCGACCATCGCGCTGGTCATCTGCGGTGCCTTGCAACCATTCGCGGCGCTGGCCTTCGTCTATGACGGGCTGCTCCTCGGCGCCGGCGACTTCGCCACCTTGCGCCGTTCGATGCTGCTGTCGCTCCTCGCCTTCGCTCCCCTGGCCGCGGCGACACTCGTGCACCCCGCGCTCGGAGTCACCGGCATCTGGCTCGCGCTCACCTGCTGGCTCGCCGCCCGCACCGCACTGCTCGGTCGCCGCTGGCGCTCCCGCGCCTGGGCCGTGCCAGCAGTGGCACCGGCACCTTCACCGGCACCGGCGCCACCTGCCTCCCTCAAATGATCACTCCCACAAACGATCATGGGCTTGTACGCCGACTCGCCGGGCGTGTCTGCACGCTTCCCCATGATCGTTTGCGGGAAAGGGGGGCAAGCCGGGGCGGTCGCTGTCAGGCCGGGGTGAAAGTGACCCGACGGGTCGTGACATCGGCCTCCGCCAGCCGCACGTCCACCTCCTTGCCCAGCGGCAGGTTCGCGCCCTTGAGCCGTGCCCGGACCGCCGGATCGAGCAGCTGCACCGATCCGCCCTTGTCGCCTGCGTCGACGACCACGCCGCGAAACGTCTCCCCCACCCGGTGCTCGAGCACGAGCGCCTCGGCCAGGTCGACCACCGCACGGTCGACCTCGTGCGCGCGCCGGTCCGCAGCCGCCATCACCTCCGGCAACGCGGGCAGCGCGGCGCGCACCCACTCCGGCACCGGCCGCCCGGCGCACGTCGCGAGACAACACTCCGAGACGTAGCGGTCCGCGAGACGGCGCAGCGGCGCGGTTGCATGTGCGTAGGGCGCTGCGACTGCCGCCTGCTCGACGTGCTCCGGCAGCTTCCCGTCGAACGCGACGTAACCGGCGCCACGGAACAGCACCTGCGCAAGCCGGATGACCGCAGCCTGCGCGGGCACCGTCGCGTCGAGCCCGCGCACCACCTCGGCGTACGACGCCTGCGTCGGCCAGTCGACCCCCAACGCGAGCGCACTTCGCCGCAACGACGCGACCGTGTGCTGATCCGGCGGCGGCATCACTCGCAGCAGCCCGATCTTGGCGTCGAGCATCAGCGCCGCCGCCGCCATCCCCGTCAGCAGCGACAGCTGCGCGTTCCATCCCTCCACCGGAAGCGGTGCGCGGTAGTCGAGCGTCCAGCCGTCGTCGACCCGCGACACCACCTGCTCGGGCACCGGCAACGAGACCCCGCCGCGCTGCCGCTCGCATTGCTGCCGTAGCTCACCGACGTGCTGTAGCAGCCCGACCAGCTCACCGCCGTGCTCACCGAACGACGGATAGTCGAGCTGCCCGCGACTGCGCACCAACGCCCGTCGCACATCGGTCGCCGTCAGCTCGCCGCGCGCGTCGAGGTCGAGGCGCCACAGCACGGCCGGCCGCAGCGCGCCGGGCAGCAGGCTCGCCGCGCCCTCCGACAGTGTCGGCGGGTGTAGCGGCACCCGGCCGTCAGGCAGATAGAGCGTCTCGCCGCGCTCGTGTGCTTCCGCGTCGACCGGATCGCCCGGTGTCACGAACGACGCGACGTCGGCGATGGCATACGTGACCCGGAAACCCTCGCCCTCCCGCCGTTCGAGGAAGAACGCCTGGTCGAGGTCGCGCGACCCCGGCGGGTCAAGGGTGACCATCGGGATGTCCGTCGCGTCTTCGTGCTCCGGCCAGTCGTCGCGCTTCGCCGCGACCACCGCCGCTTCCGTCGCGGCGGAGGGGAACCCGCCTGGCACCTTCAGCTCGGCGCGCAGCGCCGCGAGTTGTGCGCCGAGCTCGACTCCCTCGATGACGGTCCGGCGCAACGGCACCGCCCGACTCTAAGCGGACCCGACCACCCGCAACGACACCCACAGAGCGAGCGTCGACACCACGACCGTCAGCGGCACCGTCAGCAGCCCCAGCCGGGTGAACTCGGCGAGGTTCGGCACACCCTCGACACCGTGCACCGACCGGCGCCAGAGCAACGTCGCGAGGGAACCCGGATAGGTCAGGTTCGGCCCGATGTTGACCCCGATCAGCACGGCTAGCACCGGGCCGACCCCGCCGACAGCCGCGGCCGGCAGCAGGAGCAGCGTCGCCGGAAGGTTGTTCACCACGTTCGCTACGACGGCCGACACCAGCGCGACGCCGAGCAAGGCCGCCAGCGACGAGCCGGCCGGCAACAACCGGTCGACGAAGTCGCCGAGCCCGTTGTCGCCTACCGCACGCACGACGACGCTCAGAGCCAGCACGAACAAGCAGAACGCCGGCGCGGCCGATCGAATCACCCGCATCGGCGTCGTTCGTCGCTGCAGCAGCCGCCGCCCGGCGAGCACGACGGCGCCGCCCGCTGCCGCCCACACCGGTTCGACACCGGCGAGCGACGTAAGGACGAAACCGGCGAGTGTCCCGACCACCACCGCGACGGCAAACCACGGCACCGCCACCGCATCGCCGGGCGGCGGCGAAGCCGGCAACGACAGGTCGCGGCGGAAGAACCAGCGAAACGCCGCATAGCCGAGCAACAACGTCACGAGCCACGGGAGCGCCATCAGCGCGGCGAAGCGGGTGAAGGAGATCGGTACGACGGCGAACGCGAGCAGGTTGGTGAGGTTGGACACCGGCAGCAACAGCGACGCGGAGTTGGCCAGATGGGCCGACGCGTAAAGGTGCGGTCGGGCGCGGAGCCCGGCGCTTTGCGCAGTCGCCAGGATCACCGGCGTCAACAGCACGACCGTCGTGTCGAGAGACAACGCCGCGGTCGTCACGGCGGCGCCGACGAAGACGCCGGCCAACATGCGCGGTCCCGACCCGTGCGCCAACCGCCGCAGCTCCGCACCGACCGCGACGAACAGTCCCTCCTGCGCGCACGTCTCGGCCAGGGCCAGCACCGCGGCGAGAAATCCCACGACCGGGCCGAGGCGAGTGAGCTCGGCGTGCGCGCGCGGCCAGCTCACCGCACCGACCGCGAGGAGCAGCATCGCGGACGGTACGGCGGCGACGAACTCGGGCAGGCCACGAGGCCGCACCACCGCCGCACCGAGCACGACCGCGAGCAGGACGATCGACAGGGCCTCGAGCAAACCGCGGCTACCGGGGGGTCGTCGCGAGCGCCGCGCCGAGATGAGCAGCGTCGTTGAGCAGCCGCACCACACCGGCGCCGTCGGCGTAGCAGTCGACGATCGACAGCGACGCCGGATCCAGATGGATGCGGTAGAGCACGTGCGCCGGCGCGTCGAGGGCCTCACGCACCATCGCCTTGATCGGCGTGACGTGCGACACGACGACGATCGTGCGTCCCGGGTAGGTCGTGGTCAGCCGCTCCCGGGCGGCACTCACCCGGGCGAAGGTGGCCGTGAACGACTCGCCGCCCGGCGGCGCGACATCGGGGCTCGCCAGCCACGCCGCCAGCTGTTCGGGCCACCGGTCGCGGATCTCGGCGAACGTGTGGCCTTCCCAGTCACCGAAGTCGGTTTCCGCGACGCCCACCTCGGTCGCGACGTCGAGGTCGAGCTGGCCTGCGACTGCCGCCGCGGTCTGCTGCGCCCGCCTGCGCGGGGACGACACAACAGCGGTCACGTCCCAATCCATTGTCTGGGCGATGCGCTCGGCGGCAGCGCGCGCTTGTGCCAGCCCTCGTTCGGTCAGCTCCGGATCTCCGCTACCGCTGAAACGCTTGTCGACCGACAACGACGTCTCACCGTGCCGCAGCAGCAGCATCGATGTCGTGGGCCCGCGGTGCGCACCCCAACCGGTGCCACGAGCCGACGGGACGGCAGGCGCGGGTTCCGGCCCTGGATGGAGAGTGGGCACCTCGGTGCGGGCGACCCACTCGCGGCCCCGGGCCGCGTCGTCCATGGCCTCGTTGGCGAGCCGGTCGGCATGACCGTTGAGCTCGCGCCGGATGTGCCGAAAGGTCACCCGGCGAAACCGTCGTACCAACGCCGCCGCCTCCGACGCGAGCGGCTTCATCGCCTCGTGCTTCACCTTCCAGAGGCCGGACATCTGGTTGACCACCAACAGCGAGTCCATCCGCACGTCGACCTCTGCGGCGCCGAGGTCGAGCGCCGCCTGCAACCCGGCGATGAGACCGCGGTATTCGGCCACGTTGTTGCTGGCGAGGCCGATGCCGGCAGCGACCTCGCTCAGCACCTCGCCGGTGTCGGCATCGCGTACGACGGCGCCGTAACCGGCCGGTCCGGGATTGCCTCGTGACCCGCCGTCGGCCTCGACGACGACGCGCTCGGTCACAGCCCGGAGTCGGCAGTGCGGACGAGGATCCGGCGGCACTCCTCGCACCGTACGACGTCGTCGGGCGGCGCGTCGCGAAGCCGGTTGAGGTCCGTGGTGTTGAGCTGCAGGTGGCAGCCCTCGCACCTGCCCCGATGCAGCGCTGCCGCGCCGATGCCGCCGGAGGACGAACGCACCTTCTCGTAGAGCTCGATCAGATCGCTCGGGAGTGACGCCGCGAGCTCGGTGCGCTGGCTGGTGGCCTTCTCGTTCTCGGCGTCGATCTCGGCCCAGGTGGAGTCACGCCGCTGCTCGGTGGCGTCGAGGGACAGCGCGACCTGCTCCCGCTCGCGCTTGATCTCCTCCAACCGCCGTTGCACTGCCTCACGCCGTTCCATGACTTCGAGTTCGACGTCTTCCAGATCGCCCTGGCGGCGTTTGAGGGACTCGATCTCGTGCTGGAGATTCTCGAGCTCGCGCGGCGAGCCCACCTGACCTGCGTCGAGACGCTGCTGGTCCTTGTCCATGCGTGCCCGCACCTGCTCGACGTCGCCGTCGACCTTGGCCTGCTCCCGCCCGAGGTCACGGTCTTCGGTCTCGAGCAGCACGATGTCGTCGCCCAGCCGGCTCAATCGGGCGCTGAGGTCGTCGATCTCCGCGAGCTCGGCCAGGGTGCGGCGGCGATGAGCCAACCGGTCGAGGGCGGTGTCGAGTGTCTGCAGCTCGAGCAGACGCAGCTGGTCGTCGGGTGCGGCCTTCACGAGTTCCCATCTTGCGGCGGGGTCGTACCGTGCGCGTGCGCGGTCCACGGATCGGTGACGATCGTCGAGACCGTCGCCTCCACCGTAGCGCCCGGCGACGCGCCGCCGGTGCCGTCCAGCAGCCGTGCGGCCTGGGTCAGCCACGGCCATTCCGTCGCCCAGTGCGCCGCGTCGACCAGGGCGACGACGTCGTCCTCGACTGCCTCGGAGACCTTGTGGTGTTTGAGGTCCGAGGTCAGCAGCACGTCGGCGCCGACGCGGGCGGCGGTGTCGGCAAGGTCCCCGCCGGAGCCGCCGCACACGGCGACGGTCCGGACCGGACGACGGGCATCGCCGGCGGCCCGGACACCCCACGTCGTCGACGGCAGCGCCGCGGCGACGTGCGACGTGAGCTCCCCGAGGGTCATCGGCACCGCCAGCTCGCCGACCCGACCGAGCCCGCGGGTCGGCGTCACGACCTTGTCGTGCGGGTCGGCCGGCGGCGGCGCGAGCGGCCGGACGTCGACGAGCCCCACCGCCGCTGCGAGCGCGTCGCTGACACCCGGCGACGCGACATCGGCGTTGGTGTGTGCGACGTAGAGCCCCACACCCGCGGTGATGAGCCGGTGCACGACGCGCCCCTTGGCCGTCGTGGCTGCGACGGACGTCGTGCCGCCCAGGTAGAGCGGATGGTGCGTCACGAGCAGCTCGGCGCCGGTCGCTATTGCTTCCTCGACGACTGCGCCGACCGGGTCGACGGCGAAATGCACGCGCCGTACCTGCGCTTCGGGGTCACCGCAGACGAGACCGACGGCGTCCCACGGCTCCGCCCATGCCGGGTCGTAGGCGCGTTCGAGCCGGGCGACGACGTCAGCGAGGCGCGGCACGTCGGCAGACTATTGCGCGACGGTTTCGCGCCCGCCCACCGCGACCGGCTGCCGCGACTCGGGCCCTTCGAGCATCGCCGACTCGAGGAACCGCCGCATCGACAGGGCCACCGCCGCACCTTCACCGGCCGCGGAGGCTGCCTGCTTGGTCGAGCCCGCTCTGACGTCACCGGCGGCGAAGACGCCGGGAAGCGACGTCTGCAGGCCGATGTCGGTCTGCACGAAGCCGAACTCGTCGAGCTTGACCAGGTCGCGGACGAGCTCGGTGTTGGGCGACAGGCCGATGAACACGAACACGCCGTCAGGGGTGACGGTGCGCTCCTCGCCGCTCTTCACGTCGCGCAGCACGACCTCACGGAGCCGCGAGTCACCCCGGAACTCACTCGGCGAGGTGCCGGTGACGACGTCGATCTGCTCGTTCTCCGCCACCTTCTCCTGCACGACCTTGCTGGCCGTGAGCGTGTCGTCGCGGGTCACGACCGTGACCTTGTCGGCGAAACGGGTGAGAAAGATGCTCTCCTCGCCCGCGCTGTTGCCGCCGCCGACGACGAGCACGTCCTTGCCACGGTAGAACGCTCCGTCACACGTCGCGCAGAAGTGCACGCCGGCACCGATGAAGTCTTCCTCACCCGGCACGCCGAGACGGCGGTACGTCGACCCGAGGGCGAGCAGCACCGCGCCGGCGCGGTAGTCCTCGCCGTCACCGGTGGTGACGCACTTGTAACGACCGTCGGAGCGCAGACCTGTCACTTCTTGCGCAGTGAGGATCTCGACGCCGAATCGTTCGGCCTGCGTGCGAAGCCGGTCGGCGAACTCCGCGCCGCTGACGCCCTCGGGGAAGCCGGGAAAGTTGTCGAGACGCTCGGTGACTCCCGCTTGCCCACCGACACCACCGCGTTCGACGACGAGGGTGTCGAGGCCTTCGCGAGCGGTGTAGAGCGCGGCGGTGAGGCCGGCCGGGCCGGAGCCGACGATGATGACGTCGTAGTAGTGCCGTCTAGCGACCGTCTGCAGCCCCAGCTTCGCGGCGAGGTCGGCGTTGCTCGGCTCGACCAGTGTCGACCCGTCGTCGAACACGATGATGGGGATGATCTGCTTGCCGTTGTTGACCTTCTCGACGTAGGCCATGCCCGCGGCGTCGGCGTCCACGTCGACGAAGTCGTAGTGCACCCGCTGCTCGCCGAAGAACTGCTTCGCCCGCTTGCAGTCACTGCACCAGTTGGTGCCGTAGAGCGTGATGCGGTTGTCGGCCATCGTCAGCCGCCCGCGAGCCGGTCGAGCGCCGAGCGGATGCAGCCCGGCGACTCGATCCACGGGAAGTGACCCGCACCGTTGACGATGTCGGCCCAGGCGCCCGGGATCAGCGCCGCGGCCTCCGTCGAGGAGGTGGTCGGCATCGGGCTGGACGCACCCGCGACGAAACCGACCGGCACCCGGATCGACGGCAGTGCCGAGGCGAGCGCGGGCAGCTCCCGGTGGATCGAGTCGAAGGTCTCCGCGTAGCAGGGCACCGAGATGCGCAGCGGCGGCATCGCAGGCGCGGCATCCCACTGCGCGAAGTAGGCGGGCCAGACAAGGCGCATGCCCTCGATGGCGTCGTCCTCGGTACCTTCGCCGCGCTGCGCGCGGGCGTCGAGCTCCTCCGCAAGGGCGCGCACGTCGGCCGGCGTCCGAGCCATCATCTCGGCCTCGAACTCCTTCTCGCCACCGTCGCCGACCGCGCCGAGCGGGTCGACGACGAGAACACCCTGCAGGCGTGGGGCCAAGGCGAGCGCCACGTGCATCGCGAGATGTCCACCCCACGAGTGTCCGAGTACGTATGCGCGGTCCCATCCCAGGGCGTCGAGGACCCGGCGTACATCGTCGACATGTGTCGCGATGTCGAACGGGCCGGACTCCACGGACGGCCGGAGCCCCCGCTGCTGGTAGGAGGCCAGCTCATAGCCGCCGCCGATGTCGTCCGCGACGCCGTCGAGGTAGTCGTAGTTGAGCCCCGGGCCACCGTGCAGCAGCAGCACCGGCGTGCCGCTGCCCTGCACCCAACCCACGAGCTTGCCGCCATCGACCGGTGCGTGCACATCGCGTCGCGTCATGTGAGGCATCGTATGAGCCATGGTGCGCTCGGAGGTCTGGTTGCTGAGACACGGTGAGACCGAGTGGAGCGCGTCGGGTCGACACACCGGCACGACGGACATTCCGCTGACCGAGCGCGGCGAGGCGGCCGCGCGCGGTCTCGGCGACCGGCTGGCCGGCCATGAGTTCGCGCGGGTGTTGACGAGCCCGTTGAAGCGCGCCCGCGACACCTGCACGCTGGCAGGTCTGGGTGACGCGGCGGAAGTCGTCGACGACCTGCGCGAGTGGGACTACGGCGACTACGAGGGCCGCACGACCGCGTCGATCCGGGAGGAGCATCCGGGCTGGACCGTCTGGGCGGACGGCTGCCCGGCCGGAGAGTCCGCCGACGACGTCGGTGCGCGGGCGGACCGCGTCATCGCAGACCTGCGAGGTTCAGGCGGCCCGGTGGCCGTGTTCGCGCACGGTCATCTGCTGCGGGTGCTCGCCGCCCGTTGGTCCGGGCTCCCGGCGCGTGCGGGCGCGGTGCTGGCGCTCGACACCGCGGCGCTGTCGGTGCTGGGCTGGGAACGCGAGCAGCCCGTCATCCGTCGGTGGAACTCGATCCTTCAGGGGTGCGAGGGGGCGGGCGCTGCGCCGGGGACCGCGAACGCGAACTCCTCGACGTAGCACCACCACCAGTCCTCACCCGGCTCGAAGGACCGCATGATCGGGTGGGCCTTCGACTGGAAGTGGCCCGTCGCGTGCCGTCCCGGGGAGTTGTCGCAGCAGCCGACGTGACCGCACGTCATGCACAGCCGCAGGTGGACCCATCGGCCACCCGTCGCGAGGCATTCCTCACAGCCGTCGGCTCCTGGCGTCACCTCACGCACCTGGTCCAAATGCGCGCATTCATCCGACATGGCGTCCCTCCTGTCCGCAACGTGTCACGGGTAGGCGCCGCAGTACAAGCGCCGGGGACGGCCGGCGAGCCGCTGGGCTGCGGTTGTTGCCAATGCGGCGTGAGGGCACCAAAGTGAAAGTCGTGAGGGCTGCTGTGCGGAGCGCGACCGGCGGGATGCTGCTGGTCGCGGTCGTGACGGGCTGCTCATCGTCGAGTTCGCCCGGTTCGCCCGGCCTGTCCGACTCGCCCGGCCCGTCGGCGTCGGGTCATCACCGTCAACCGATCGGCTTCAACCCGCCCGGGCCACCCGGACCAACAGTGCCGGACGACGTGCAGCCGGCGGTGACCACTTGGTGGGGGCTACTGAACGAGCGCTCCTGCCAGGAGCTGGTGACGCAGACCAGCACGGCAATCACCACCACCGACGAGGAGACCGACGGCCTTCGCGCAGCTGCTCACATCTATCGAGCCGCCGGCGAAGTCTGCCTCGGAGAGCTGAACGCGGCGGCCGGCGACGCCACGGCCAACGTGGGCGCCAGCGGGTGGACCGACTGCACCGGCCAGCCGGTCCTGCTCAAGCACTGGGTGAAGCTGATGATCCGTGCCCGCGGCGGCGACGGCGATGCGCGGCGCGCGCTCCGCTCGTTGCCCGAGCCGGCTCCGTGCGCGTCCGAGAGCCCGCCGTCCGACAGCCCGTCTGACACCCCGTCCGACGACTCGGAGTCGCCGTCACCGTCGGTGTCCAGTGGCTGAGCCCGAACGCTCTGCGCGTGCGGGCCCGGCGGACCTGTCGGCCGACCCTGCCGTACGCCGCACCCTGCGTGTTTTCGGCTCGGTCGTCGCGCCCGCGACGCTGCTGACCTCGCTGCTCTACTACTTCGGCTGGACGGTGACGCACGCATCTGCGTCTTACCTCGGCATCGACGAAAGCGTGCTCGGGTTCTCCACCCAGGACTACTTGCTGCGCAGCGTCAACGCGGTCTACTGGCCGCTGTCGGTCGGTCTCATCGCCTCGGCGCTCGCGCTGCGCGGGCACATCACCGTGATGCGCGCCATCACCAAACCCCACCACCGGCAGCGGGTCGCCGTACTGACCGTTGCACTCGCGGTCGCCGGCATCGGGTCGGTGACCTACGGGGCCCTCGCGTTGCACTACGGCTGGGTCAGCGCGGGCGACTTCTCCATCGCACCGCTGTGCCTGACCGCCGGCGTTGCTCTGTTCGCCTACACCATGTTCATCCATGAGCGGGCCGGCACGGGTCGCGCCCAGCCCGTCACGAGTGCCAGCGGGTCGGGATCGCTTGCGGCAGTCGCGGTCGCCCTGCTGATCGCGGTCGGACTGTTCTGGCAGGTCGCCGACTGGGCCACCGCGGTGGGAGTCGGGCGCACCCGCGATCTCGTCGCGAGGCTCGACGCGCAGCCCCGCGTCACCGTCTACAGCGCCAAGCGACTCGACCTCGCCGGCGCCGGCGGCGTCACCGAGACGACCCTCAGCGGCGCGGACAACGCTTACCACTATCAGTACGCCGGCCTGCGGCTGCTGTTCCGCTCCGGGGGCAAATACCTGCTGCTCTCCGACCAGTGGACCCGCGCCGACGGTCGAACGATCCTCATCTCCGACGCCCCCGACCTCCGGTTCGAGTTCGCCCCCGGCGGCTGACCGGAGCCGGATCGAATGTTCACGCCCCGGTTACCCACCGAGCCCTAGGGTAGGTTACGTTTGCGTAGGTTACGGCAGCGTAACCACGGGGGCCGGCACAGGTGAAGGGATCGCATGGACCTGCTCATCGAGCTCGAACCGGTAGTAGCGACCAACCTTGAGCGGCACCTCGACGCGGCGAAGGAGTGGATGCCGCACGAGTACGTGCCGTGGGGCGAAGGGCGCGACTTCGTCACCGAGCCTTGGGAACCCGGCCAGTCCCAGCTGTCGCCGGTGGCGCAGATCGCGTTCGAGGTCAACCTGCTGACCGAGGACAACCTGCCCAGCTATCACTTCGAGATCGCATCCCGGTTCGGTCGAGACGGCGCGTGGGGCACGTGGGTCCATCAGTGGACTGCCGAGGAAGGCCGCCACGCAATGTGCATGCGCGACTATCTGCTCGTTACTCGCGGTGTCGATCCGACGCAGCTCGAACGCGACCGGATGGGTCAGATGCGCACGGGTTACGACACGGGGTCGAAGACGCCGATCGAGGTGTTGGCGTATGTGTCCTACCAAGAACTCGCTACCCGCATCGCGCATCGCAACACCGGGCGCTACACGCAGGAGCCGATGGCGGAGCGGCTGCTGGCGCGGGTGGCGGCGGACGAGAACCTGCACATGATCTTCTACCGGGATCTGGTCCGGGCTGCACTGCAGATCTCCCCGGACGAGACAGTGCAAGCGATCGCCAAGGAGGCGATGGAGTTCGAGATGCCCGGGACGGGCATCCGTGACTTCCACCGGCGTGCCGTGCAAATCGCCAAGGCCGGCATCTACGACCTGCGCATCCACCACGACGAAGTGCTCTATCCCTTGCTGCGATCGTGGAAGTTCTTCGAGCTGGAGGGGCTCAGCGCTCCGGCCGAGCAGGCGCGCGAGCGACTCGCCGGCTTCCTGTCCGACCTGGACGGGATGGCTGCCGGTGCGGAGGCCAAGCGAGAGCGCGCACTCGCGTCCAGCTAAGCCAGTGACACGACCTGTCCCGTCCGCGCCGACGTGCGCGCAGCGTCGAGCACCCGAAGGACGGCCAGTGCCTCCGCGGGCGTGACCGGCGGCGGTGTCCCGTCGCGCAGTGCGCTGAGCAACCCGCGGTAGAACAACCGGTAGTCGCCGGGCAGTGACGGAACCCGAGTGGTCTTGTCCCCCGACCAGAGGACACCCCATTCCGACTCGGGGACGTCGCCCCAGCCGGGCCCCGGCCGCTGACCCGCGCGCAGCGCATCCTCCTGCCCGTCGAGACCTGCTACGACGTAGGCCGCGCGGCTCCCGAGCAGTCGCAGTCGCGGGCCGGCATGGGCGGCCGTGGCGCTCAGCCAGTGCGTCGACCGGGCACCACCGACGTGGGTCAAGGCGAGCATCACGTCGTCCTCGACGGCGACGCCGGGGCGTCGCCGGTCGGCCTCCGCATAGACCGAGACCACCGGGCCGAGGAGGAACAGGGCCTGGTCGACCTGGTGGCTGCCGAGGTCGAGCAGCAGCCCACCGCCGTCCGCTGGATCCGCGCTCTCGCGCCAACCTTCCCGCTGTTCCGGTCGCCACCGCTCGAACCTCGTCTCGAACCGCAGCGGCGCACCGAGTGCCCCGTCGGCGAGCAGGCGTTCAGCGGTCCGCAGGTCGGCGTCCCAGCGGCGGTTGTGAAACACGGTCAGCAGCACGCCGGCACGCTCGGCCGCCTGCACCGCCGCGCTGCCCTCCTCGGCCGTGCCCGCCAGCGGCTTGTCGATGACAACCGGCAGACCCGCGGTCACGGCGGCAAGTGCCAACGGCACGTGAGTGCGGTTCGGCGTAGCCACGACGACGGCGTCGTACTCGCCGGCGCGGCGCCATAACGCGTCGGTGTCCGGCAGGACCTCGACCCCTGGGTGATCCGCGTCGGCCTGCGCAGCGCGCTCCGGCGAGGCGGTCACGACAGCAGCGAGCACGAGGCCGTCGACGGCCGACAGCACGGGCGCGTGGAAGAAGCGCCCGGCCAGGCCGTAGCCGACCAGCGCGATCCGCAGATCCGGTCCGGTCAACGCCCGGCGAGGGCCCGGCGGCGCGAGACCGCGTCGACCGAGGCGGCGACCAGCAGCACCACACCGGTGATGACCTCCTGATGCTGCACGCCGAGGTTTGGCTTGAGGCCGATGCCGTTCGGGATCATCACGATGACCAGTGCGCCGAGGATGGCGTCGCGCGGCTTGCCGCGGCCGCCGAACAGCGACGTCCCGCCGATGACGGCGGCGGCTACGGCGAACAGCAGGATGTTGCCGGCGCCGAGGTCGAGCTGAGCACCGCCCGTGTTGGACGCGAGGAACACGCCGCCCAACGCAGCGAACGCGGAGTTCACCGTGAACGCGGTGACCTTGATGTGCCTTACGTCGATGCCGGCCCGTCGCGCGGCTTCCTGGTTGCCACCCGTCGCATACAAGTGCCGACCCCACGGCGTCTTCGTCAGCGCAAGGGTCGTCACGATCATCAGCGCGATGGGGATCGTCGCGGCATATGGCAGGCCCTGGATCGTCCGGAACGTGTTGGTGTTCCTGTTCTGGTTGGCGAAGTAGGTGATGACCACGGCGACCACGGCGATAGCGGCACCGCGGGCCACGACCAGCTGCATCGTGTCGGCCGCGAGACCCGCAGCCTGCGCCCGCAGAGCCATGACCGCTGTGAACACGATGTAGCCCGCGACGACGACGATGGTGAACACCCAGCTCCACAACGGCGTCATGTTGTCGTGCGCGAGGCCATACCAGAGGTTGTAGTTGTTGACGCCGATGGGCTGGGACTTCAGCGCGAACAGCAACACGCCCTGAAAGGCGAGGAACAGCGCCAGCGTGACGATGAAGCTGGGGATGCCGACACCGGCAACGAGCCAGCCGACGAAGATGCCGACCGCGCAGCCGATGGACACGGCGAAGATCAGCGCCAGCAGGACGTGCTTGTCCTGGCCGGTGAGTGCGATGACGACTCCGATGGCAACCACGATGGGGCCGCTGATCGACTTGAGGTAGAGCCCGAGCAGGGCTGCCGCGACCATGGCGATGATCAACGACCAATAAAGGAGTCCCGACACGCCCTCGTGGAGTCCTCGCGAGAAGATCGCCTGGGCCGCGAACCCGGCGCAGATGCCGCCCGTCGTCCCGGCGGACAGGTCGATCTCGCCGAGCAACAGCACGAACACCAGGCCCATCGCGATGATCGCGATGTAGGCGCCCTGACCCGGCAGGTTGCCGATGTTGTTCTCGCTGAGGAACCGGCTGCTGACCTGGCTGAAGATCGCGGCCAGGACGATCAGGCCCAGTACTGACGGCAGCGCACCGGGCTCGCCGGACCGCAGCCGGTCGACGTAGGACCGCAGAGCGCTGGCGACGGTACGGCGCTCGACGTCGAGCGAGAAGTCGCCCGAGGGCCGTCCCGCGTCGCTCGAACTCTGCGTCTCAGTCATCTCGCGGGGTCCTCAGATGCTCTCGTTGGCCGTTGCGGGTTCCAGCCCGATGTCGCCGCTGCGACCCGCGGTGATCAGCTCGACGATTTGCGTCGTACTGCTGTCCTTGGTCAGGACTTCCGCCGCGATGCGCCCGAGGTAGAGGGCGGCCACCCTGTCGGCCACCTCCATGACGTCGTTCATGTTGTGCGAGATGAGTACGACGCCGAGGCCCTGGTCGGCGAGGCGGCGAACCAGATCCAGCACCTGGCGCGTCTGCGCCACACCCAGGGCCGCAGTCGGCTCGTCGAGGAAGACGACCTTGCTGTTCCAGAGAACGGCTTTCGCGATCGCCACGGTTTGTCGCTGACCGCCGGACAGGCTGGCGACCGACTGGCGCACGGACGACACGGTGCGCACCGACAGGCTTGTCAGCGTCTCCCGCGCCTTGCGCTCCATCTCGCCGTCGACGAGAAGGCCGAACCGGCGGATCTCCCGCCCCAGGAACATGTTCTGGGTGATGTCCAGGTTGTCGGCGAGCGCGAGGTCCTGGTAGACGAACTCGATCCCGAGTGCGGCGGCGACCCGCGGGTCGTTCAGCGTGACGACCTTCCCCTCGAACGCGACGGTGCCGCTGTCGATGCTGTGGATGCCCGCAATGCACTTCACGAGAGTGGACTTACCGGCACCGTTGTCGCCGACGAGCGCGGTGACCTGGCCCGGGTAGATGGCGAGGTCGATGTCGCGGAGAACGTGGACCGGCCCGAAGCTCTTGTTGACGCCAGTGATCTCGAGGATCGGCTCAGGCACCGGGACCTTCTTCCTCATGCCGGCTGGCAACGGGCGCACCCGAACTGCCACGCGGTGGTCGGACGGGA
>JAVEEE010000094.1 GCA_030840615.1 Frankiaceae bacterium
ACCCGTATGACCACGCCGCAGACCGGTCGGCTTGACGTGTCACAACAGCGCGGCTACCACCTGCTGACGAGCGCCGACTTCCAGGGTGTGTTCTTCGCCGATCCGGTCGACGCCATGACGAAGACCACAGCGCCGATCTTCGTCGCCGGCTATACGACACGCCTGCAGTCCGGACAGTTCGTGGCCTCCGGCCCTCCGTCGAAGAGTGGGCTGCGGATCGACGGACACAACATCTATCTGCCGGCCAGCCTTACGGGAATCGCCGATCCGTCCGCCCTCCCGACCATCGGCTTCACGGTGACGCGCAACCCGAACGGAAACGTGACGATTGCCGAGACCGAGCCGCTGCGACGCTGCCCAGGCGACGCCTACCCGCCGACGAACAGCAACTGCGCGAGCCCGCTTTCCGTGCCTGTCGTGATGAAGCGGTCGATGGTCACCAGCGCCAACGGCGCGGTGCTGACGATCCGGGACCGCTTCCTCAGCCTCAACGGCGCAGCACACACGGTTGGCATCGAATATGCGAACAGCCTCGGCCAGCTCCAGTTCGGCGACTCGGGCATCCGGCTGCCGGGTCAGAGCAGCTTCCACGCGGCGCCGACGGACGTGTTTCGTACGGGCTTCGCCCGCCGCCCGATGACGGTGCTGACAACCGACGACATGTTCACCGCCGACGGCGGGTTGGACCGGAAGGTCGCGGGGCTTACCTGGTCCGGCTCCCCGAACATCTACTTCCCCGGCTTCCGCGCCTTCGGCCTGCGCTACACGCGAACCATCCCGGCCGGCGGTACGGCCAGCTTCACGTTCGTCCAAGAGGTGGGCTGGGACCTCGCGACCGTGCGGGCGCTGGCCGGTCCGGCCCAGCAGGCATTGACGCCGCATCTGGTCATCAGCCGGCCGCGGTCCGGTCACGTGACCAGCGACAACACGCCTACCGTCAAGGGCAGGATCACCAATGCGACCAACGGCTACCCCCGCAAGGTGACCGTCACGGTCGGCCCCAAGTCGAAGACGGTGAAGGTCTCGACCACCGGCCGCTTCAAGGTCACGTTCACGCTGGCCAACGGAAAGCACACGGTGAGTGCGAAGGCCCACGACCCGGCCGGGACGACGCTCCTCGACTCAGCCCGGTTCACGGTCACCTGAATCGGCCGAACCGCGGTACGGAGGATGGCTGGCAGCCACGCCTGCAGCCTCAGCTGCCTGTCACGCAACGGAATTGAGCGCCGAGGATGACGCCATGACTGTTTCCCGCGGCAACCGCGCTGATTCCGGCTGACTCGTCCAAACATTGGCGCGCCCGTGTCAACCTGAGCGAGCCGTCGAGCGACTCTCGGGCATGACGAACTCCGTTCCGGAGGAGATGCTCGCGTTGAGTGACCTCGGAGCCACCAGCGGGCGCGATGCCGCGATAGAGCCGACTCGCGCCGTCATCGTCGAGGTGCTGTTCCGACGGCACTACGCCGAGCTCCTTCGGCTCGCTGTCGTCATGCTGGGCAGCCGCGAGGCTGCCGAAGACGCCGTCCAGGAGGCCTTCGTGGCCCTCCACCGCAACTCGAGGTCGTTGCGTGACCCTGAGGCGGCGGAGGCCTACCTCCGGTCTGCGGTGCTCAACCGCTGTCGTTCCTGGGTACGGCGGCAGGTCACCCAGCGGGCCGCGCGGCCGCTGGTGCTCGTCCGCCACCAAGAGAGTCCGGAGGACACGGCCGTGGGTCGCGACGAGGTCGGATCCCTTGTGGCAGTCATGCGGACGTTGGCCCGACGCCAACGTGAGGTGCTGGCGTGCCGGTTCGTCCTCGAGATGTCGGTCGCGGAGACAGCCCTGCTGCTGGAGATCAGTACGGGGTCGGTGAAGGCCCATACCCATCGCGGATTGCAGGCCCTACAACAACGGATCGAGGTGGCCCGATGAGCAGCATCGAAGAGCGGCTCGCGCGGGACATCGCGGCAGTAACAGGAGGGGTAGTCGTGACCGATTCAGACCTGCAGGAAGCCCGAAAAGCGGTGGACGAGGGCATCGACAGCAAGCGCCGACGCGACCGACTCCGTACCGTCGCGGTGGCTGCCGCGGCGGCTGTTGTGCTCGTCGTAGCGGGCGTCACGGCGTACCTGACACTGGGAGACGACGACGCGACGGTAGGGCCCGCCGGCCCCGAACCGAGCGTCAGCAACCCCGACGCGGACTACCTCACCGGGAGTTCGCCGACTCCCGAGCTCGTCGATGGAGTGTGGCGGGTCGACAACGGCGAAATCATGTTGAAGTTCAGTGCGAACGGCACCGTGCGGTTCGACGACCGCGGGACGCTGTTCTCTCATCCGATCAGGACTGGTACCTACACGATCGCCGGCGACCTGATCACCGTGACCACCACGGACGACCCGCAGTCCGGGTGCATCGGCACCGAGTATGCGATGCGCGCCTCGCTCCCGGAGACCGGAGCCCTGCGATACATCCCCGATACGGCGACGGGGCCGTGCTCCCCCATGCCGCCAGGACAAGGAGTCCTGGAGCAGGTGCTGCCGACATCCCAGAGTCTGGCGGAACTGGTCTTCTCCAAGGATCGCGGCTGGCACCCGCTGTCGGGCAAGGTCTACCTGTACGGCGTGTGGCAGGCCGAAGGCGGCGGGCACGTCCTCGAGATCGATCGCGGCGGTACCTATTTCGTCGCGGACGACTCTGGTGAGCCGGTCGATCGTGGCCAGTGGTCATTGCGCGGCTCAGACCTCACGCTGACGAGCTCGGTCCGCTCCACCGAGTGCAGCGAGGGGGACCAGCTGGTCCTGCGTGCGGTGGAGCAGGAGAACTCCGGCACCAGCGGCATGCGAGCGACGGTGACACAGAACACCTGCGGTGGCGCCTGGACGCCGGCCGCGTGGATCTTGATTCCGCACGTGGGCAGCTGATCCGGCACGAGTGCGTTGCCCGGCGCTGGTCAATCACCGGCGCCGGGCAACAAGCACAACCGGTACACCCAGCACGAGCCAACCTCCGGGCCTTACCGTGGAGGGGCCAGGAGGGCTCGCCTAGTGGCCGATGGCGGCGGTCTTGAAAACCGCTATGGGGTGAAAGCTCCATCGTGGGTTCGAATCCCACGCCCTCCGCTGATTTGAACGTGCGTTTCCGCAGGTCAGCACCTAGTGACGTGGCTTTCGTGCCTGATCCGGGGGTCTTCGACCCGGGTGCCGATTCTTAACCTCTG
>JAVEEE010000095.1 GCA_030840615.1 Frankiaceae bacterium
TCAACCAGCAGGGCCAGGACTGGGGGATGCCGCCGTGGCATCCGCGCGCCCTCGTCGAGCAGGGCTACGCGCCGCTGCGCGATCTCGTGCGGTCTTTGGTGCGGCACGCCGGGGGAGTGCGCATCGACCACGTGCTCGGCATGTTCCGGTTGTGGTGGATCCCGGAGGGTGCCACCGCGCGCGGCGGCACTTACGTGTCCTACGACGCCGAGGCGCTGCTCGGGGTCATCGCCCTCGAGGCGGAGCGGGCGGGCGCAGTCGTCGTCGGCGAAGATCTCGGGACCGTCCCGGACCACGTCCGCGGGGCGCTGGCTGAACGGGGCATCCTCGGCAATTCGGTCTTGTGGTTCGAACGCGAGGACGGCGAGCCCGGCATCACCGGTGCGTTGCGGCCGATGCACGAATGGCGCGACGCCGCGATGGCGAGCGTCACCACGCACGACCTCCCGACGGCGCTCGCGTGGCTGCGCGGTGACGTCGTACATGTCCGCGCCGAGAAGGGACTGCTGGACGACCCGGTCGAGGAGGCGAGGCGCTGGCGGGCCGAGCGCGACGAGCTGCTGGCCCACCTCGTCGCCAGCGGCGTGCTCGACTCGGTCGACGCCCCGGAGGACGAGCTCGTGCGCGCGTTGCACATCTATGTCGCGAGCACCCCCAGCCGTTACGTCGTCGCCGCGCCGGGCGACGCCGTCGGCGATCTCCGGCAGCCCAACCTGCCGGGCACCATCGACGAATACCCGAACTGGCGGCTACCTGTCGCGGACTCCTCGGGGCGACCACTGCTGCTCGACGAGCTGCTCGCGGATCCGCGCGTCGCGCGCCTCGCCGCTGACCTCGACCGCAACGTTCGATAGTTTCCTGCCGTGACACGTCGCATCATCACCCTCGTCGTCGGCGCCGTCGCGCCGATCCTCGTGGCGGCCGGGCCGGCTTTGGCGCTCGACGACGGCGAGGTCCCCGGCAAGTCGCTGGGGACCGGTCTCGTCATCGCCATCTACGTGCTGATCCCGTTGGGCGCCTTCCTCGTCATCGCGTTCTTCTCGGCGTTGCCCTCGGCCTTGCGGCGTCCGCGCTACCGCCCCGGCCGGGCGTGGAAGCACGACCCGCTGTGGTTCTGCGGACCGGACGACCCGGTCAGCGCGTTGTCCAGCGCCCGACCGGGCGCAACCGGAAAGGGTGGCGCCAGTGCCGAGTGGTAAGGGCAACGGCGAGCCGTTCACCGACGGTCAGGTCCGCGAGATCAGCCGTGCCTGTACGACGGCGAGCAGTGAGAGCGGGTTGCACTACTCGGTCTACGTCGGTCCCGTCGAGGGCGAGATCCGCGATCACGCCGAACGGTTGCACGCCGCCCTCGGGCCGTTGGCGTCCCGCGGCGTGCTGCTGTTGGTCGCGCCCGGGGACCGTCAGCTGGAGGTCGTCACCGGCAAGGAGTCGAGCCGACGGCTGTCCGACCGCGCGTGCGCTCTCGCCGCGCTGTCGATGACGACCTCGTTCTCGGGTGGTGACCTGGTCGGCGGGATCGTCACCGGGTTGCGGATGCTCTCCGAGGCGTCGGGTCGCGAGCTGGCGTCCGGCCGCTCTAGCCGTTGATGTCGCGCTGCTGAGCGCGTAGTGCGCGCGCCAGGTTGTCCCGGCTCTCGGTGACCAGTCGTCGCAACGGCGGCACCGGCTGCGCCTCCCGCAGGTAGCCGTCGGTCCGGTCTAGCGTCGCCTGCTCGACGACGTAGATCGGATAGAGACCGATGGCGATCTGCTGGGCCATCTCGCTGGTGCGGCTCTGCCACGCGTCGCCGATCGACTCGAAGTAGCGCTCGACGAAGGGAGTGAGCAGCTCGCGGTGCTCTGGCTGCTGGAAGCCGGCGATGATCGCGGACTGTTCGGCGTTGGCCAGCGAGTCGTCCTCGACCGCGAGGACCCAGGCCTCCTCCTTGGCCTCCGCGCTGGGGCGGGCCGCCCGCAAGGTGAGGGAGTGGCGTCGACCGGCAGCAGTGTTGTCGCGATCGAGCTCGGCTTGGATTTCGGAGCTACCGGCGCGGCCCATCACGACCAGCCGGTGCAGCAGCGACCAGCGCAGCTCGGTGTCCACCGCAAGCTTCTCCACCACGCGCGCGCCGGACAGCAGGTCGGCGAGGAACTGCAGGTGCTCGTCGGCGATCGCATTCGCGGCGAATGACCGGGTGAAGGCCAGCTGCATGTCGCTGCCCGGCTCCGCGGCCATCAGCAGCTCCTGGCACTTCGACGCCAGGTGATGCATGCGCTCGTCGATCTTTGCCGGGTCACCGAACGGGGCGATCGTCTGCCGGGCGAGGCGCAACAGCGACTGCACCGTGCCGATCTCGGTCTCCTGCGCGACGCCGTTGAGCACCAGCTTGAAATAGTCGCCGGCCTTCGTCTCGGCGTCGCGGGTCATGTCCCAGGCAGCAGTCCAGCACAGCGCCCGGGGCAACGGCTTCTGGAACTCGCCGATGTGCTCGATGAGGGTGCGAAGCGAGCGCTCGTCGAGCCGGATCTTCGTGTAGGTGAGGTCGTCGTCGTTGACGAGCACGAGGTCAGGCTGCTGTTGCCCGATGAGAGCCGGCACGTCGGTGGTCGCTCCGGCGACGTCGATCTCGACCTTCTCACGACACACGATGCCGGCTTTCGTGCGGTCGTAGAGGCCGATGCGCAGCCGGTGGGAGCGCAGGGTCGGGTGGTCTTCGGGTGCCTCCTGCACGACCGTGAACGCCGTGAACGCGCCGTCGGCGTCGACCTCGAACCGGGGACGCATTGTGTTCACGCCGGCGGTCTGCAGCCATTCCTTCGACCAGGTCGACAGGTCACGTCCGCTCGCCTCGCCGAGCGCGTCGAGAAGGTCCTGCAAGGTCGTGTTGCCGTACTCATGCCGACGGAAGTAGGTCCGCAGCGCGGCGGTGAACGCTTCGACATCGACGTAGCTGGCGAGCTGCTTGAGGACCGCCGCGCCCTTCGCATAGGTGATGCCGTCAAAGTTGACCTTGACCGCCTCGATGTCGGCGATGTCGGACGCGATCGGGTGCGTGGTCGGCAGCTGGTCCTGCCGGTAGGCCCACGACTTCTCGACGTTGCAGAACGTCGTCCACGCGTCGGTCCAGCGAGTGGCTTCTGCGGTCGCCCGGGTGGAGACGAACTCGGCGAACGACTCGTTGAGCCACAGGTCGTCCCACCATCGCATGGTCACGAGGTCGCCGAACCACATGTGCGCCATCTCGTGCAGGATCGTCACCGCGCGCCGTTCGTAGGCGGCGTCGGTGGTGCGCGACCGGAAGACGTAGTCCTCGAGGAACGTCACGGCACCGGCGTTCTCCATCGCGCCCGCGTTGAACTCGGGGACGAACAGCTGGTCGTACTTCGGCCACGGGTAGCGGTAGTCGAACTGCTCGTGGAAGAAGTCGAACCCCTGTTTGGTGATCGCGAAGATCTCGTCGTCGTCCAGGAACTCCGCCAAGGACTGTCGGCAGAAGATCCCGAGCGGGATTCCGTCGTGCTCGTCGTGGACCGAGTAGTAGTTGCCGGCGACGAGAGCGGTGATGTAGCTCGACTGCCGTGGTGTCGGTTCGAATGACCAGCGGTCGCCCGACCGGGTGGACGGCATGTTCGAGACGAAGGTCCAGTGCGAGGGGCCGTCCACCGTGAAGGCGAACGACGCCTTGAGGTCAGGCTGGTCGAAGCACGCGAACATCCGGTGTGCGTCGAAGGTCTCGAACTGCGTGTAGAGGTAGGTCTCCTTGTCCACCGGGTCGGTGAACCGGTGCAGCCCCTCGCCGGTGCGCATGAACATGCAGTTCGCGACGATCCGCAGCTCGTTGGTCGCGGCCAGTGCGGGCAGCTGCAGCCGCTTGCCGCTGAAGGCGGTCTCGACGTCGATCGGCTCGCCGTTCAAGGTGGCTTCGAGCAGCTGGTCGGCGGTGATGTCGATGTGAGTCGTGGCGCCCGGCTCCGCGCACCTGAAGCGCGCCAGCGACGTCGACCGGAACACCCGGCTGTCAGTAGGCGCCAGCGTCAGATCGAGCTCCACGTCGTAGCTGGACACGTCGAGCAACCGGGCGCGCTCCCGCGCCTCGTCACGGGTCAAGTTCTCGGCCGTCACGTGGTCAAGTCTGTCATGACGGGGGAGGATGCCGGACATGGTGAGCGCTGACTTCTGGTTCGATCCGATCTGCCCGTGGGCCTGGCTGGCCAGCCGCTGGATCCTCGAGGTCGAGCAGGTCCGGGACGTCCAGGTGCGCTGGCACGTCATGTCGCTCGCCGTCCTCAACGAGGGACGCGACCTGCCCGAGGACTACCGCAAGGGGATGGCCGCAGCGTGGGGTCCGGTGCGGATGTGCATCGCTGCGGCGCAGCAACACGGGGACGAGGTGCTGCTCCCGCTCTACACGGCCCTGGGCACGCGCTACCACCACGAGAAGGCGCCGAAGGATCGGCAGACGCTGCTCGATGCGCTGGCCGAGGTCGGTCTCCCGGCCGAGCTTGCCGATGCCGCGGGCACCGTCAAATACGATGAGGCGCTGCGCGCGTCGCACCACGAGGGCATGGATCCGGTCGGCATGGACGTCGGTACCCCGGTGATCCACGTCGACGGCGTCGCGTTCTTCGGGCCCGTCGTGACACCGATACCGCGGCGCGAGGCAGCCGGCAAGCTCTGGGACGGCGTCGTCCTGGTCGCGGGCACGGACGGCTTCTACGAGCTGAAGCGCACGCGAGACCGCCCGCCCATCTTCGATTGACCCCGCGCCCGCAAAGCCGCTGATCGCGTCGGGCAATCCTTCGGAACCGCTGGACGGGGGTCGCCTCGCCCGTCACCCTGGGCGCATGGGGGACAAGCCGGGCAAGTACTGGGACCACAACGAGTGCCGCTGGGTGAGGTACGCCGGGCCGCGCGCTGACGCCGTCACGGTGCCCGCGCAGGCGGAACCCGTGAAGGCCTCGACCGGCGTGCCGCCGAGCGCGCCAACGCCGGTCGCCAGCCCCGTGGAGGGCGACGTACGCTCCGGGTGACGACGCCGTCATCACTTCGGAGGCTTCCATGCCCGCAGCACAGTCTGACCTGATCGTTCGCGACTCGATCTACATCGACGGGGCCTGGGTCCCCTCCGACGGCGGCGAGACCATCGACGTCGAGAACCCCGCAACCGAAGAAGTCATCGGGCGAATCCCGGCCGGCACCGCCGCCGATGTGGACCGTGCGGTGGCGGCGGCGCGCGCTGCGCAGGACGACTGGGCAGCGACCTCGCCGGAGGAGCGAGGCAAGCTCATCTCCCGGTTGCAGGAAGCGGTGACCGCCCGGCACGGCGAGATCGCCAAGACGATCGCGCAGGAGATGGGTGCGCCGATCAAGATGGCCGAGATGATCCAGGCGGGTCTGCCGATCGCCGATATCGCAACGGCCGCGCAGCTCGCCACATCGTTCGAGTGGGAGCGCCAGCTCGGCAACTCCACCGTCGTCATGGAGCCGCTCGGCGTTGTCGGCTGCATCACGCCCTGGAACTACCCGCTTCATCAGGTGACCGCCAAGGTCGCCTATGCGCTCGCGGCCGGCTGCACGGTGATCCTCAAGCCGAGTGAGGTCGCACCGCTCTGCGCCTACCTGTTCTTCGACGCGATCCATGAGGTCGGTTTCCCGGCCGGTGTCGTCAACCTGGTGCCCGGTTACGGCCAGACCGTCGGCGAAGCCATCGCGGGTCACCCCGATATCGACATGGTGTCGTTCACCGGCTCGACGCGGGCCGGCAAGCGAGTCGCGGAGCTCGGCTCGCAGACGGTCAAGAAGGTGTCACTCGAGCTCGGTGGCAAGTCGGCCAACGTCATCCTTCCCGACGCCGACCTCACCAAGGCCGTGAAGGTCGGAGTGGGCAACTGCTACCTCAACTCCGGCCAGACCTGCACCGCCTGGACGCGCATGCTCGTGCACTCGTCGCAGTACGACGAGGCGGTCGAGCTCGCCGCCAAGACGGCTGAGGGTTACAGCATCGGAGACCCGTTCGACGAGAGCACCCGGCTCGGGCCGCTCGTCTCCAAGGCGCAGCGCGATCGGGTCGCGTCCTACATCGAGAAGGGCAAGGCGGAAGGCGCGCGCGTCGTCGCCGGCGGCACTCCGCCTACGGATAAAGATGGGCAGCCGCTGCCCAAGGGCTACTTCGTCGCGCCGACGGTATTCGCCGATGTCACGACCGACATGACGATCGCGCAGGAGGAGATCTTCGGGCCGGTGCTGTCGATCCTCTCCTACGACGACGAGGACGAGGCGTTGCGCATCGCCAACGACTCGATCTACGGGTTGGCCGGCGGCGTGTGGTCCGCCGACCCGGAGCGCGCCAAGGCGTTTGCCCGCAAGATGAAGACCGGACAGG
>JAVEEE010000105.1 GCA_030840615.1 Frankiaceae bacterium
GTGCGCCGAAGCGGGTCGACTCGCGACCGCGGTCGAAGGACACCGAGGTCGCGGCCCGACTGTGGCAGGTGTCGGAGGAGCTGACCGGCGTTCGCTACGCCTGACCCGACTAGTGGGCCTCGGCCCAGCTCTCGCCCACAGCGACGTCGGCGACGAAGCGCACCCCGCTTCCGGCCGCCCACCAGCGCGCCGTCGCCTGCAATGCGGTGACCAGCAACGCCGACACCTCCGCCGCGTCCTCGGCGGGCACGTGCAGCAGCAGCTCGTCGTGCAGGCACAGCACGATCCGGCCCGGACTGCCGGCGAGTCCGGCCCGCACCGTCACCGCCCACGCCTTGAACAGCTCGGCAGCCGAGCCCTGCACAACGGCGTTGCGCGCGAAGCGACCCCACGCCGACGGCGGGTAGCGGTCGTCGAACGACATGTCGCCCTCGTCTCCGACCCGCACCCGGCTGAGGCGGAGCAGCCGACCGCCGTAGGTCCGCAGGTCGGTGCCGGCCCGGCCGGCTTCCTCGGCGGTGCGGAGGTAGGCCATCGCCCGCGGGTAGGCGCGGTCCATGTCGCGCAACGCGGCGCCTGCCGGACCCGACGTCTGGCCATACATCGCCGCAAGCACCGCGACCTTCGCGGTCGGCCGGTCACTGTGCAACGCCGCCGCCACCGGCGCATACATGTCCGCCTCGCGTGCCGCCGTCGCCAGCGCCGCATCACCGGAGACCACGGCCAGCACCCGCGGCTCCACCTGACCGAGGTCGGCGCGCACCAGCACCCAACCGGGGTCCGCGCGCACCGCCGGGCGCAGCTCGGCCGGCATGTTGTGCAGGCCGGCCTGGGCACTCATCCGGCCCGCACCCTCGGCCGCGCTCCACCGACCCCGCAGCCGCCCGTCCGCCCCGACGTGACGGTCGAGCCACGACCAGCCGTACGTCGTCGACAGCCGCTCGGCCTTGCGCCAGGCGAGCAGTGCGGCGACCGGCGGCAACGACGCGGCATGCGGCTCGAGGCGCCACGACCGCGTGTCGGGCAGGTCGAGACCGATGCGCGCGAGCATCACCCGCACCTGCGCCGGGTTGCGCAGGTCGACTGCGCCTGCGTCCGGGAACAGCCGCAGCACCGCGTCGTCGCGACCTCGCCGTTGCGCGGTCGCGTGCGACTCGTCAACCGGTCGCGGGCCGGTCACCGCCCCGATGAGTCCGGTCGCCACGTCGCGGTCGAGCGGCAGGCCGTCGTGCTCGAGCTCGAGCGCGAGCAGCGCCGCGCCCGACTCGGCGTATGCAGTGAGCACCGCAAGCGGCGGTTGCCGAGCCTCGGACCGCGGATCGGGCAGCGCGCGCAACGCCGACTCCTGCGCCGCCTGCACCTCGAGCGCCAGCTCCGCCCACCGCAGTGCACGCGTCAGGTCGTCGGCCCAGCCGCCAGCCACCCACTCGCGGCTCAGCTGCCCGTCCGGGCGGATCGCAGATCCGTCCTCGTCACCGAGGTCGAGCAGGTCGAGCTCACCGCGCGGCGGCGGCGGTTCGACGAGACCGCGGTGCGCCGACCACACCGCCGCTGCATCCTCACGCGAAGTGCCGTGCAGGAGCCGGCTGACCGCCGCGAGGTCCCAGCAGGCGCGCAGCCGGGGACCGGCCCGGCCGGCCGCCCGACCGGCGACAGCAACGAGCGGACCGGCGCTCTCCCGCGCCGACCACCAGGTCCAGCGAACGTCCAGGCGGGCCAGCTCCGGCGCCAGGACGGAGACGTCACCCGGCAGCTGCCGCGCGCCGCCGTCCCAGGCAAGCGCGACACCCACCGGCGCGACGACCAACGCGACGGTGCTGCCGGCAGCGACACCCGCCGCGGCGAGATCGTCAGCGAGGGGCACGCAACCGCACCGGAAGCAGGCGCGGCACCGCGCGCTGGTAGCCGGCGTAGTCCGGCCGCCGTGCGAGCGACCGGGTCTCCATCATCGGAATGCTCGCCGTCTCGAAGAGCAACACCATCACGACCGGACCGACAACGGTCCACCACAACGTCGGGGCAGCGGCGACACCGAAGAGCCACAGGCCACACCAGAACCCGATCTCGCCCAGGTAGTTCGGGTGCCGTGAGCGCGACCACAACCCGACGTTGATCGTCCGGCCGTGGCTGGCCGGGTCGCGGGCAAACGCTCGCATCTGGTTGTCGGCGACTGTCTCGGTCGCAATCGCTGCCGCGACGACCACGATCGCCACGGCATCGAGAGCGTTGAAGCTGTGCCGTGGTGCACCCAGCGCGGGCCACAGCGGCAGCATGCCGGCGAACACGACCAGCGTCGGCACGAGCTGGATGCCGACCAGGCTCACCAGCCACCACGGGAGCCGGCCCCGGGTGCTGCCGCGCATGTCGACGTAACGCCAGTCCTCCTGGGTCAGCCCGCGCCAGCCGATCGTCCAGTTGCCGGTCAACCGGATCGCCCACGCGAAGACGAGTACGACGACCGCGACCTGTCGGAAGTGCGCGCCGGCGTCGAGGCCGTCCGGCGCCTGGACTGCCCAGTAGATCGCCACGACCGGCGGGACAACGCTCCAGTAGGGGTCATAGAGACTGGAGTTGGCGACGAGCATCGACAGCGCGAAGATCACCAGGGTCGCGACGAGGTCGGCGACCAGCGCGACAGTGATCGGATGCCGGTGGTGGAGCAGCGCCGCGGTGCCCAGCGCCGCGGCGGCCGCGACGACATAGCACCCCGTCACGACGAGGAGCGCGGCTGGTCGCGAGAGCCCGGCCAGGCCGCGGCCGGTCGGGTAGGCGTCGGCGTGGTTCACCGTCGCAACCTAGCCGTGCGACAGCGAAGGCGGTGCAGAGTCCGGTGCGGTGGCCCAACTGCTCTTCGCCGACTGCATGCCGAACGTCAACGTCTGACCGGTTCGGACTTCGCCGGCTGTCAGCCAGGCCCGGTTCAGCGGCCGGCCGGACAGCGTCGCCCAACCGACGTACTGCCGGGTCGGTGCCGCGCCGGGTGCTGTGATCGTGAACGACGGAGTCACACCGGTGCCGCGGACGACGACGGAGGAGAACAGCGGGCTCGAAAGCTCCCACGCATCAACACCGGGCTGTGCCTGGTAGAGCCCGATCGCGGACAGCACGTAACCGGCCGACATGGTGCCGGCGTCGTCGTTGCCGGGCAGCCCGTAGGGCGACGTCGAGAACACCTGGGTCGCGGCGTGCACCACACGCTGGGTCTTCCATGGTTGGCGCAGCCAGTCGTAGAGCCAGGGCGCCTGCAGGTCGGTCTCGTTTGCCGGCGTGTATTGCGAGCCGGCGTAGTAGACACCGAAGAAGCTCGCCTGGGTCTGCGCCACGGGCAGCACCGGCGCCGTCTCGTTCTGGAGCAATGCCTCGAAGAACTGGTCCAACCGGTTGACGGTCTGCACCGGACCGACGGCGGCAGCGAGACCGGCGACGTCCTGCGGGACGAGCCACAGGTACTGCCACCCGGTGCCCTCCTGATAGCCGTCCTGGAACCTCGGATCCCAGACGTTCGTCGCGCCCAGCGACGTCGGCTTGGCCCACGAACCGTCGCTGTTGCGGGGGCGGAGGAAGTGGTCGGTCGGGTCGAGCAGGTTGCGCCAGCAACCGGCCCGCCGGGTCAGCGCCGCGGCCTGTTCCGGGGTGCCGAACCGCGGAGCGAGCGCAGCGACGGCAGCGTCGTCGATGGCGTACTCGAGCGTCACCGCGGCACCGCGGTCACTGACGTCGTTGGGGATGTAACCGTGCGACAGATACGCGGCGAGGTCGCCGCGCGGTGCGACCGCCGGGATGCGGGTCGCCTGCCGGAGGATCGCGTCGTAGGCGCGTTGCGCATCGGTGCCGGTGAGGGCGCCGTCCGTCACCAGTGCCGCGAGGGTCGGGGTGCCGGAGTCGCCGCCCATGATGCCGTAGTCACGGTTGCCGCGAACCCACTTCGGGACCACACCGTCGCCCTGGTCGGCGTCGTCGAGCAGCGAGACGCCGACGTCGTGCGCGACGTCCGGCGCGGCGAGGGTGAGCAACGGTGTCTGCGTTCGGTAGGTGTCCCACAACGACAGGTCGGTGTAGTGGTGTTGCGACCCGGTCGGCACCGGGCGCACGACGTCGTCGAAGCCCAGGTAGCGACCGTCGGCGTCGTCGAACGTCGTCGGCATCAACAGTGCGTGGTAGAGGTTGGTGTAGAACGTCGAGCGCTGGTCACCCGACCCGCCGGTCACCTCGATCGAGTGCAGCCGATCGTTCCAGCCGTCGTGTGCAAGCCGGCGGACGGTGTCGAACGACGTGCCGGCAGGGGCCTCTGCCGCGACGTTGGCGGTCGCGCCATCGGCGTCGACGTAGGAGATGCCGACCCGGGCTCCGACGACCTGGTCGGCCGTCGTGTCGAAGGTGACCCACCCACCGGCGCCTGTCCCCGACGCGTCGGTGCCACCCGGCGTGAGGCTCGACCCGAGCCAGGTGCCGTGCGCGACGAACGGCCGGTCGAAGCTCGCCGTGAACCAGATGGTCACCCCGCCGCTGCCGGGTACGACGACGTGGCCGGTCACGGTCCGGTCGCCGATGACATGGAGCGCGCCCGACTGCACCGCGTCGTTGTCTCTGGTGACGTCGAAGAGGACGTTGGACTGCGCGCTCGCCGGGAAGGTGTAGCGCTCGGCAGCGACGCGCGTGGTCGCGGTCAGCTCCGCGCGGGTGCTGTAACGCGACAGCGTGGCGGCGTAGTAGCCCGGCTCCGCGATCTCGTCGGCGTGCGCATAAGGAGAGGAGAACTGCGTGGGGTCGCTGCTGGTGACAGCGCCGGTCGTCGGCATCATCGGGAGCTCGCCCCCGATGTGGATGCCGGCCCCGCTGAAATGCGTGAGGGCGAAGCCGCGGATCGACGGGTCCTGGTAGCCGTACCCGACGTAGTTGACCGGGTCGTCACCGGCCGGTGTCGTCGTGATGGCGCCGGGAGTGACCATGCCGAACGGCAGGCCCGCGCCGACGGTCACGAAACCCGGCCCGAGGGAACCGGCCAGCGGCTCGACGAGTGCGGCCAGGTCCTCGACGACGGGTCCTGCAGCGAGCACGGGGCCCGCCGCCAGGCACGTCGTCGCGGCGACGGCAGCGGCGACCAACCCGGCGATCGACCCCCGCCACCTCGCGCCCCGCCGCATGGGCGATTGCTTCGCCGTCGACCGGGCGATGCCTGCTTCGGTGCGGGATGGACCCCGCCGCCGGTGGGCAGGGAGACCGACATGACCGGGTGGCCGCAGATGCTGGTGCTGGTGCGGCACGGCGAGAGCCTGGGCAACGTCGCCAACGCGCAGGCCTACACGGATGGGGCCGAGCGGCTCGACCTGGCCGTCAACGACCCGTCGGTCGAGCTGTCCGACCTCGGCGTGCGGCAGGCGCAAGCGTTGGGCGAGCGGCTCGGCGAGCTCGACGAGGCGAGCCGGCCGACGGTGGCGTTCGTGTCGTCGTACGTCCGGGCCCAGCAGACTGCCGACCACGTGCTGCGGACCGCCGGCATAGCCGGCATCCCCAGGGTGGTCGACGAGCGGCTGCGCGACCGCGAGCATGGCGTCCTCGACCGGCTGACCGGCCGGGGTGTGCGGGCGCAGTTCCCGGCGGAGTCCGAGCGCCGCGACTACCTCGGCAAGTTCTGGTATCGGCCCGCCGGCGGAGAGTCGTGGGCCGATGTCGCGCTGCGGATCCGCGACGTCGTGCGCGATCTGCGGCTCGACTACGCCGACGAACGGGTGCTGGTCGTCACCCACGATGTGCCGATCCTCCTGGCTCGCTACGTCCTCGAACACCTGACGACCGACGAGGTGGTGGCCCTGTCGGGCCAGGTGGTCAACAGCGGCATGACGACCTACTGCCGCGACGACACCGGGATGCGGCTGGAGAAGTTCAACGAC
>JAVEEE010000412.1 GCA_030840615.1 Frankiaceae bacterium
GGATCGCCCCAACTCCTCCTGGATGACGAGTTGTTGAACCGGTCCCGCGCCCAGCCCGTACGGGGCCGGCAGGTGCGGGGCCGCGTATCCCGTGGGGGCCAGGGCTCGGCGCACCGCGGCCGGGTCCAGGTCCCGTACGCCCTCGATCACCGCTCGGGCGGGGCCGCGGAAGTTCTCGGCCTCCGGCGGCAGCTCCATCCGCAGCTCCCGGCGGGCGCCGCCGCTCGCGAGGCGGACCGCCCGCAGCCGGTGGGTGTCCCCGGCGCCGAGGAGCTGGCGGGCGACCAGGGCGCGGCGCAGATACAGGTGGGCGTCGTGCTCCCAGGTGAAGCCGATGCCGCCGAGCACCTGGATGCAGCTCTTGGCGCATTCGACCGCGGCTTCGACCGCGACAGCGACGGCGACGGTCACCGTCAGCGAACGCACTGGCGCGTCGGCGGTGTCGTCGTCATAGGCACCTGCGGCGTCCCAGACCGCGGCGCGGGCCAGCTCCACTTGCGCCAGCATGTCGGCGCAGCTGTGCTTGACCGCCTGGAACTGCCCGATCGGCCGCCCGAACTGCTCGCGCACCTTGGCGTAGTCGACCGCCGTCGCGAGACACCATGCGGCGACGCCGGCTGCCTCGGCCGACAGCAACAGCGCGGTCAGCTCCTGGACCTCCGCACCGGTCAGCGCCGGCAGGGTGCCGGCGTCGTCGTCGTAGGACGTGGGAACGGTCGCGCGTGCAAGCCGTCGGGTCGGGTCGATGCCCGATGTCGAGGTCAGCCCGACCGCGGTGGCGTCGACGACCTGCCAGCGTCCGCCTGTCTCGACGATCACATGGCTGACCGAGGCGCCGCCGAGCAGCAACCCGTCGTGGGCGACCGCGACGGAGAACGAGCCGTCGCGCAGCCCTGACTCGACGCGGGCGCGGAGCTCGTCGCTGCCGTGCCGCCGAATCAGTGTCGCCGCGATCAGGGTCGACAAGGTGGGTCCGGACGCGAGGGCGCGGCCGAGCGCCTCGACAGCAACGCACACATCGAGCAGCGAGCCGTCGAGCGGAAGCGCCAGCAGCTCTTGGGCAGCAAGGGCGGACCAGCTCGCGGGCAGCAGGTCGGCATCGCTCTCGGCGGCGCGCCGCGCCTCGGCGGTCAGCTGCGCCTGGGCGGCGAAGCCGCTGACGGCGTCGGCGAGCGCATCGTGCTCCGCCGAGACGCCCAGGCCGTCCGCCACGGAGGCATACTAGAACAGGTTTCACTTTCGCGAAAGCGCGAGATTTTGCAAGGGAAAACCGAGCGTCAGAGGTTTTCTGAAAGGCCGTCAGCGATATGTTTCCTGGCGTGAAGCTGTCGCCTGTCGTCGCGGCCACGGTGGCCCGTTTTGCCAAGGCTTCGAAGCCCGTCGATCTGCCGGCTGGCCAGTGGGTAGAGCTCGGCGAGCGAGGCCGCACCTGCGTCATCGACGTCCCCGGCCCGCCCGGCGCACCGACCCTGATCCTGCTGCACGCGCTCGCCACCACGGCTGCGCTGTCGTGGTATCCGTCGATGCAGGCGTTGTCCGAGCACTACCGTGTCATCGCCTTCGACCAGCGCTGGCACGGCCGCGGCATCCGCTGTGACAAGTTTCTCCTGGACGACTGCGCGGACGACGTCATTGCCGTCGCCGATGCCTTGGGCGTCGACCGGTTCACCGTCGTCGGTTATTCGATGGGCGGCGCGGTCGCGCAGCTCGTCTGGCGCCGGCACCGGGAACGGGTCGAAGGTCTGGTGCTCGCGGCGACCGCTCGCAACTTCCGCGGGAAGGTCACGGAGCGGCTGTGGTTCGGTTTCACCCAGGTGGCGATGACGCGATGGGGCGCCGGCGTCCGGGCCCGCGCCGACCGGCTCGCGGCAACTCTCGCCGACCTCCCGACCGGCCTGAAGTCGACCGAGCCCAAGGTGGCTCCCTGGGCCCTGACCGAGTTCCGCAGCACCAGCGCGTGGGCCATGCTGGCGACGATCGACGAGATCGGCCGGTTCGACTCATCGGCCTGGATTCGCCGGGTCGACGTGCCGGTCAGTGTCATCGTCGCAACCCGCGACCGCTTCATCCCGACACGTCGGCAACGACGGCTGGCCGCGTCGATACCTGGCGCGATGGTCTACGACGTCACCGGCAACCACGCGGCCCTCGTGCTCGGCGCCGACGAGTTCGTGCCGGTGCTGCTCAGTGCGTGCCGATCGGTGACTAGGCGCGCTGCCGAGCGGGCTGCTGCTTAGCCGCCGAGCCCGTCTTTCCCGTGACCCTCTCGGCGGCCTCCACCAGCTCGGCAAGCGCGGCCGGAACAGCATCGGCGAGGTCCCAGATGCCCGGCATGAGCTCCTTGCAGGAGATGAAGCCGAACCCGACCGAGTCCATGTTGGACAGCACGGTGAGGTTGAGTCCCGCGCCGTCCATGATCGGGCCGAGCGGATAGAGGCCCACCAGCTTGGCGCCGTTGAAGTAGAGCGGGATCGGCGGACCCGGCACGTTGGAGATCACGAGGTTGTGCACGACGGGGTGCCGCTCGGACAGCCGCAGGCTCGAGTAGACCCGGGCAGCCAACGAGAACGTGTTGGGCGCTGCGTGCTCCGCCCAGTCCTGCAGGAACGACGCGCCGACCATGTCGTGGTCCTTCTTGGCGCCCTCGTTGGTCTCGGCGATGACCCGCAGTCGCTCACCCGGATCCTCGATGTCACTGGCCAGGCTCGAGAACATGAACGAGACCTTCGTCGTACCTTCCTTCTCCTCGGTGCGGTCGTGCACCGAGACCGGGATGGCAGCGATCAGCGAGCGGTCCGGCAGCTCGTCGCGGGCGGCGAGATAGCGCCGCAGCGCGCCCGAGGCGACCGCGATGACGACATCGTTGACCTTGACGTCGAAGGCGTTCTTCACGGTCTTCACGTCGTCGAGCGCGACGTTGACGAAGGACACGGTGCGGTGCGGCGTGAGGGTTGCGTT
>JAVEEE010000106.1 GCA_030840615.1 Frankiaceae bacterium
GGTCCACCTTGGAAGCCGAGGTTGCCGACGAGACGGCGCTGCTGGCTCGCCGCGCGGAGGTGGAGCAGGCGCTCGCCGCGGCACAGGCGCGGGAGGCCGAGCTCGAGGCGGCGGTCGCGGCAGAGACGCCGCGACTGTCACGGGCGCAGGAGACCTGGTATCGGCTGGCCGGGCTGCGCGAGCGCTTCCGCGGAACCGCCTCCCTGGCCGCCGAGCGCCGCCGCCACGTGGACGACGCTGCCGAGGAGCAGGTGGCCGGGCGGGACCCCGAGATGCTGGAGGTCGAGGCCGCCGAGATCCGGGCGCAGGGAGGCCAACTCGCCGAGCAGCTCGACGCCGACCGCGCAGCGCTTGCCGCCGCCTCCACCGAGCGGCAGCGGCTCGAGCTGGTGCTCGCCGAGGCAGAGCAGGGTCTGACGGCGGCGCAGCGCGCGATCGCCGATCGGCGTGAGGGGCTGGCACGGCTGCATGGCCAGGTCGCCGCGCTGCGGACCAGGGCAACGGCCGCGGAGGACGAGATCGGCCGGCTCACCGCGGCACTGGAAGCAGCCCGGCAGCGCGCTTCGAGCGGGCAGGCAGAGTTCGCCGCGGTCGAGTCGGAAGTCGCCGGTCTCGATGCGGGCGAGGTCGACCTCGACGAACGCTTCGAGTCGGCTGCCGCGGCCCTGAGCGAGGCTGAGGAACGGTTGAGTGCGCTGCAGGACGAGGAGCGTGAGGTCGAGCGGCAACGCTCGGCGGTCGCCGCCCGTCGCGATGCCCTCGCCCTGGGGTTGGCCCGCAAGGACGGGCACGGCGCGTTGCTCGCAGCGAGGGACCGGCTCCCCGGTCTGCTGGGCTCGGTGGCCGAGGTCGTCCGGGTGGAGCCCGGCTGGGAAGCCGCCGTGGCCGCGGCGCTCGGCGCAGCGGCAGACGCCGTCGCGGTTGGGTCACTGGCTGACGCCGCCGCCGCGCTCGCGCTGCTGCGGGCGGACGACGCCGGCCGGGCCGGCGTCATCGTCGGAGGGGGCGCTTACCCCGACAGTGCGCCGTGGCCCGCGCTGCCGGTCGAGGGCGCAACCCGCTACGCCGTTGACGCGCTGACCGCGCCGGAGTCATTGCGGCCGGCGCTGACCAGGTTGCTCGACCGCGTCGTACTGGTGTCCGACCTCCCGGCCGCGCGCCGGCTGGTCGCCGCCCAGCCCGGTGTCCGGGCGGCGACCGCGGAAGGCGACCTGCTCGGTGCGGACTGGGCCGTCGGTGGCTCGGGCGACGCCCCGAGCCTCCTCGAGGTGCGGGCAGCGTTCGCGGAGGCTGAGCAGAAGTTCGCCGAGCTGTCGCATCGGGGTGACCGGCTGCGGTTCGCGTTGTCGGCTGCCGTCGACGACGCGAGCCAGGCACAGGACGATGTGGACGACGCGCTGGCGGCGTTGCACGAGTCGGATGCGCGTCTCGCCGCGTTCGCCGAGCGACTCGGTCAGCTGGGTGCGGCGGCGCGTGCGGCCGTCGGTGAGGCCGACCGGCTGCAGCGCGGTGTCCAGGAGGCCATGGAGGCGCGCGATCGCGACCTCCAGGGGCTGGCCGCGTTGGAGGAGAGGCTCGCGGCGGCCGAAGCGGGACCCGCTGACGACGACCCCGACCCGGGCGAGCGTGACCGGATCGCCGCCGCGGTGATCACCGCGCGGGCGACCGAGGTCGAGTCACGGCTTGCGGTGCGCACCGGCGAGGAGCGGACCCACGCCTTGGCTGCACGGGCCCAGTCACTCGAGAACGCTGCATCCGTCGAGCGCCAGGCCCGGGAGCGGGCGGCGCAGGCTCGCCACCGCCGCGCCCGTGAGGCGGTGGTGGCGACCGCCGTCCTCGACGTCGCCCAAGCTGCCCTGCAGCGCCTCGAGCACTCCTTGGCCCTGGCGGCCGCGGAGCGGTCCACCGCCGAAGAGACCCGCACCGTGCTCGAAGGCGAGCTGCTCGCCGTTCGCGGCCGCTCGCGAGAGCTCGCCGGCGAGCTCGAGGCGCTCACCGGCGCCGTCCACCGGGACGAGGTCGCCCGGGCGGAGCAGCGGCTGCGGATCGAAGCGCTCGAGGATCGGGCGGCCGAGGAGTTCGGCATCGACTCGGCGACGTTGCTCGGTGAGTACGGGCCGGAGGTGCTCATTCCGCCGGCTGCCGATGCGCCGGAAGGGACGCAGCCTGACGGTTACGTACGGGAGGCACAGGAGAAGCGGCTGCGCAGCGCCGAGCGCGCGCTCGCGCTGCTGGGCCGCATCAACCCGCTGGCGCTCGAGGAGTTCGCGGCGCTCGAGGAGCGGCACAAGTTCCTCGCCGAGCAGCTCGAGGACCTCAAGGCGTCCCGCCGCGACCTGCTGACGGTCGTCAAAGAGGTCGACGAGAGGGTCGAGCAGATCTTCAAGCTGGCCTACGAAGACGTGGAGCGCGAGTTCGAGAAGGTCTTCTCGGTGCTCTTCCCCGGCGGGGCCGGACGGCTCGTCCTGACCGAGCCCGACGACTGGCTGACTACCGGCATCGAGGTCGAAGCGCGGCCACCGGGCAAGAAGGTGAAGCGGCTGTCGCTGCTGTCGGGCGGCGAACGTTCCCTCACGGCGGTGGCGTTCCTCGTCGCGATCTTCCGCGCTCGGCCGTCGCCGTTCTACGTCCTGGACGAGGTCGAGGCAGCCCTCGACGACCGCAACCTGTCCCGGCTGGTCGATCTCCTCGCCGACCTCCGGTCGACGTCGCAGCTGATCATCATCTCGCACCAGAAGCGCACGATGGAGGTCGCGGACTCCCTCTACGGCGTCTCCATGCGCGGCGACGGCATCACGCAGGTGATCTCCCAGCGGCTCCGCGAGCACGAGCCGGCTTGAGCGCACCGGTGTGGGGCTCGCCTAGTCTGGTCGCTCGTGGAGTTCGTCGTTCTTGGTGTCGTCCTTGCGGTTTTCCTTGTCGGCGCGTTCGTCGCGTTTCTCAAAGCGCCGACCCGCCGGGAGCTGCCGCCCGGCACTGAGCCGGCACCCGCCGTCGAGCCGCCTACCGTCGTCGAGGCGCCGGCTGCCGAGGCACCAATCGTCGAAGCGCCGATCGTCGAAGCGCCGATCGCCGAGGCGCCGGTCGCCGAGGTGCCGGTCGCCGAGGTGCCGGTCGCCGAGGAGGCGCTCGACGTTCCGCCGCCGTCCGCCGGTCGGCTCGTCCGGCTGCGGGCGCGGCTGGCACGGTCGCAGGGATCGCTCGGCCGCAGCCTGCTCACGCTGCTTGCTCGCGACACCATCGACGACGACACCTGGGACGAAGTCGAAGAGATACTGCTGACGGCCGACGTCGGCGTCGCGGCGACCCGGCAGATCGTCGACAACTTGCGAACACAGGTCATGGTGCTCGGCGCTCGGACGCCGGAGCAGGTCAGGACGTTGCTCCGCGACCAGCTGCTGGTCGCCGTCGGCAGTGATCTCGACCGCCGGTTGCAGACGCTGCCTCAGGACGGACGACCCGCGGTCATCCTCGTCGTCGGCGTCAATGGCACCGGCAAGACGACGACCTGCGGCAAGCTGGGCCGGGCACTCGTCGGCGACGGTCGCAGCGTCGTGCTCGGCGCCGCCGACACGTTCCGCGCAGCAGCGGCCGACCAGCTGGCCACCTGGGGTTCGCGGGTCGGAGCCGAGGTGGTGCGCGGACCGGAGGGCGCTGACCCGGCAAGCATCGCGTTCGACGCGGTCCGCATCGGAGCTGAGCGCAAGGTCGACACGGTGCTCATCGACACCGCCGGCCGCTTGCACACGAAGCAGGGACTCATGGACGAGCTCGGCAAGGTCAAGCGCGTCGTCGAACGGCAGGGTTCGGTGGACGAGGTGCTGCTCGTCCTCGACGCGACCACCGGTCAGAACGGGCTCGTCCAGGCACGGGTCTTCGCGGAGGTCGTCGACGTCACCGGCATCGTGCTGACAAAGCTCGACGGCACGGCGAAGGGCGGCATCGTCATCGCGGTGCAACGTGAGCTCGGAGTTCCCGTGAAGCTCGTCGGCCTGGGTGAAGGGCCGGACGACCTCGCACCCTTCGAGCCCGAGGCGTTCGTCGACGCATTGCTGGGTGACCCCGCCGAGGCTGCCGCGTGATGCGGCGCATCGTCGCGGCCAGCTGCGTCCTCGTTGCCGGGCTCGGAGTCCAGGGACTCGCCGCCGGTCAGGCGCTGGCGGGCGCGACCGTCACGATCGCGGTCTCCGCCAACCCGCAGGTGGGCAAGGCCCTCACCGTCAGCGGAGACGTCAGCGGTGTGCAGGGAACGACGACGGTGACATTGCAGCGCGACCACTCGCCGGAGATGAAGGCGACGTCGACCGACGTCAACGGGCACTACGAGTTCACGGACACGCCCGACACGCGTGGGGCGGTCACCTACACCGTGACCGTGGAGGGCGTTGGGTCGTCGGCGATGCAGACGGTCCAGGTGGCTGGTAAGCCACCGGGCATGAGCCTGGCGGTCGACAAGTCGGTCGTCACGACAGGCCACTCCGTGCACGTCACCGCGCACCTCGGCGGGCCGGCCGGCGGCCGGGTGACGATCTACGCCAAGCCCTATCGCCGTGACCGCCGCCAGCTGGCGAGCGGAAACGTCGGGCCCAACGGCAACCTCGCGACGAATGCCACGCTCGGTCGCCGTACGACGCTGATCGCCCACTTCAACGGCGACCAGGCCTACGCACCGGCCACGGTGCAGCGGGTTGTGCGGGTGCGGGCCCTCATCACCGAGAACCTGCGCCGCGAATACGGCCACGCCAGCGGATTCGCCCTCTACCGCGTCGACGTCAACCCCGCCGTGCTCGCCCGGTTGCGACCCGCCCGCAAGGGCCGATGTCTGCATTTCCGCGCGCAACGTCACTACGGCGGCGGCTGGCACACCAGCGCCGTCTCAGGCTGCGTCCGCACCGACGCGCACGGTCTGGCCCTCGGCGTCCTGACCGGTGACCACGTGCTCGGCCAGCGCTACCGGTTGCGCGCCGAGTGGCGGGGCAACAAGGCGCTGCTGGCACACAACGGGGCGTGGCTCAAGCTGGAGTTCCGGCGCTGATCGTCAGCGCCGCGGAAACCAAGTCGTAACACGCGGTCACGTCGCGGAAACCGTCATTTCGCGGCGTCGCAACCTGCCTCCTCGATTCTCGGCGAAGCCGGCGCAGAGCCGGCTCGCGCCATCGGGGAGGACAGGAGCCTCATGCACTTCGACCTCAGCACGATCGACACGGGCAACACTGCCTGGGTCCTCGCAAGTGCGGCCCTCGTGCTGCTGATGACGCCGGGCCTGGCGTTCTTCTATGGCGGCATGGTCCGCAGCAAGAACGTGCTCGGCATGCTCATGCAGAACTACGTCGCCATCGGCATCGTCAGCGTCCTGTGGGTGCTGCTCGCCTACAGCCTCGCGTTCGGCAAGAGCGGCTTCGGCGGTTTCGCCGGCAACCTCCACCAGTTCGGGCTCGGGCACATGACCGAACAGGTGGCGGGCTATCAGGGCCCGCTCGCGCAGACCATCCCGCCGCTGGTGTTCGTCGCCTTCCAGCTGATGTTCGCGGTCATCACGCCCGCGCTCATCACGGGCGCGAGCGCCGATCGCCTGAAGTTCGGCGCGTTCTGCGTGTTCATCGGCGCCTGGCTCATCCTGGTCTACGCACCCATCGCGCACTGGGTGTTCTCCCCCGAGGGCTGGCTGTTCCAGAAGGGCGCCGAGGACTTCGCCGGCGGCACGGTCGTGCACGCCAACGCCGGCGCCGCCGGACTCGCACTCGCGATCGTGCTCGGCAAGCGGTTGGGTTGGAAGAAGGACCCGATGCGCCCGCACAACCTGCCGTTCACGCTGCTCGGCGCAGGCCTGCTGTGGTTCGGCTGGTTCGGCTTCAACGCGGGCTCGGCGCTCGGCGCCAACAGCCTCGCCGGAGTCGCCTTCGTCAACACCAACACGGCGACCGCCGCGGCGATGCTCGGCTGGATCATCGTGGAGAAGATCCGCGACGGCCACCCGACCACCCTGGGTGCGGCGTCCGGCGCGGTCGCCGGTCTTGTCGCGATCACGCCGGCGGCGGGTTTCGTCAGCCCGATGGGCTCGATCATCCTCGGCCTCATCGCCGGTGCGCTCTGCTCCCTGGCGGTGGCCCTGAAGTACAAGCTCGGTTACGACGACGCGCTCGATGTCGTCGGCGTGCACCTCGTCGGTGGCGTCGTCGGTGCGCTGCTCATCGGGTTGCTGGGCAGCACGCAGGCGACGGGCATCGGACTGGACGGCGTCTTCTACGGCGGTGGCTGGCACCTGATGCGGCTGCAGGCGACTGCGGTCGGTGCAGCGGTCGGCTACTCGTTCGTCGCAACGCTCATCATCGCCAAGGTCATCGACCTGGTCATGGGCCTGCGGCTCACGAAGGACGAGGAGCAGGAAGGCATGGACACCGTGCTGCACGCCGAGACGGCGTACGACTTCGGTGGGGTCGCCGCCGGCGGGTTCTCACCCGGTCAGCGGGCGGCTGCGTCCGAATCGATCGCACTTCCCGAGGGAGCGAAGGCATGAGGCTCGTCACCGCGGTCATCAAGCCGTTCAAGCTCGACGACGTGAAGGAGGCGCTCGAGACCTTCGGAGTGCAGGGGCTCACCGTCGCGGAGGTCAGCGGCTACGGCCGGCAGAAGGGCCACACGGAGGTCTATCGCGGTGCGGAGTACACCGTGGACTTCGTGCCAAAGGTCCGCCTGGACATCGTGGTGTCCGACAGTGATGCAGCCGATGTGGTCGACGTCATCGTGAAGGCCGCTGCCACCGGCCAGATCGGTGACGGCAAGGTGTGGACCACGCCGCTCGACGAGCTGGTGCGGGTCCGGACGGGGGAGCGCGGCGCGGAGGCGCTCTAGGG
>JAVEEE010000107.1 GCA_030840615.1 Frankiaceae bacterium
CGCGTCACGAGTTCGACGTCCACGTCCCACTCGAAAACGTCACGCAGCCCCGCGCCGTCGTAGAGGGCGCTGACATATCCCGGGGCGGTGCACCGAAACATGTTCGGTCCGTCCGGGTCGGGTGGCGCAACAACCGCCTCCGTGGCGATGGCCTGCGTGGCGATCGTCGTCCACGGGTTTTCCTCCGGCTTGACCCAAACCGACGAGCAGAGCCGTCCGCCCGGCTTGAGCACGCGCGCGAACTCGGCCGTCGCCTTGGCCACGTCAGGGAAGAACATGTACCCGAAACGCACGGAGACGCTGTCGAATGTGGCGTCGTTGAGCGGCAGATCATCTGCGCTGCAGACCTTCGTATCGACGTTGGCGACCCCTTGCGCCCTGGCTCGTCGCGCCGCTATGTCCAGCATCTCCGCGACGAGGTCGGTCAGTACGACGCGTCCTTTCGGCAACAGTCGCGCGATGCTCAAACCCGGCTCACCGGTGCCCGCGGCAATGTCGAGATGCTGATGGTCTTCAGCGATGTCGAGACCTTCGATGATCGCTGCGCCGACCGGGCCCAGCTGATCCATGATGATCGAGTCCCACTTCTCCCAGCCCGCAGAAAGCCCGGCCCACGCCGCTCGCTGACCGTCTCTGATGTCATCAGCGCTTGGCATCGGCCCTCCCTCATCGATGCATCCGCGGAAGATGTGCGGACAGTCTGGTGCTAGCCGGGTGCGGCCGGCAGGTCGGGCTTCGGTTTGCGCAGTTCGAAGTACGCCCAGAACGCGACCGATGCGACGCCGAAGCCGACGAAGAGCCCGAGCCACGTGTAGAACGGCGTAGTCGTCACGTCCTTCGCCTCGGCTGCCTCCGGCCGAAGCATCAGGTGCACGAAGACGAACATCACGACGGCGAACAGGGCGCCCCAGATCCAGCGGTTCCAGCGGATCAGCCATTCACCGTCGAGCGCCCGGAGCGGCACCATCCCGACGAGGACGGCCTCCAGGCCACCGACGAAGACCGTCGCCAGCGCCACGTCGATCGCGAGCAGCCACCACCCGTGGTTGCCGCCGATGATCGCGCGGTCGACCGGAAGCCACACCAACCATGCCGCCAATGCCGCGCCGAACAGGCCGAGCATCGTGACCAGCGACGACCGGGCCCGTCCGCGAGCATCGAGCTCGCCGACGATCGCGACTGTCGCGATGATGCCGTAGAGGTAGCCGGGCCGGAACCCGACGACGCGGGAGATGAGCACGCACGCGCCACCCACCACGAGCGCGAGCGGAAGTGCGCGGAGGGTGCTCGGGTGCCCCGCCCGCCGGCTGACCAGCCCGCGGAGGCCGGTCAGCAGCCACGTCAGGACCGCGAGGCCGGCCACCAACCCGACGAAAAGACCCGCCGACTCCCGGGAGAATCCGAAGTGCGGGTCGAGCAGTCCGTAGAGGACACCGGAGGCAACCAGCAGCCCGCCCAACAGCACGCGGGACGGCGCCCGAGGTGTCTCCGGCTGCCTGCGGGGCGGCAGGTGCAGCCAGCCGCGAACCTCGTCGTAGTGCTCCTCGAACGTCGTGTTGAACAGGTGTGCAGGGAACGCGATGAACGCGACCAGCAGCATCGCCAGCAACGCGTTCGCGGCGATCCGCCCGCCGTCCGTCGACACCTCGGCGGCATGCGGGACGGCATCGACGAACGTCGGTCGTCCGTGACGGTCCGCTGCCGGGGCCGACGGCGCGGTCGTGGGCGCGGTCGTGGGCGCGACCGCCGCGGGTGAGGGAGTGACCGCAGGTGCCGAGGTGGTGCTGCCAGGCGTAGGGGTGCCGGCCAGCGGCACGAACGGCACCCGCGGGACGACGATGCGAGCGATCCGTACGGCGGTGGCGGTCGTGCTGCCGGCTTGGTTCGTGCAGGGTCCACCCTGCGATGTGTTGCAGCGCATGAACGTGACCGACGCCTCTTGCGCACCGCGCAGGAACGAGATCCGCGTGAGCGCCATCGGCCCTTCACGGGGGCCTGTCTCCTCGACTGTCACCGGCACGCCCAGCTCCGCGCTGAGCGCTGAACTCGGCGTCCCCGACAGCACCGGCGTCCCACCGCTCGGTGGCGGGTTGATGTCCAGCGCGATCCGCGCGGTCGGCTGCTCGGCGAAGCCGTCGTCGAAGTTCGTCGTGTCATAGGTGCAGCTGTACGCCGTGAACAGTTCCGCGGGTTTCAACGGCAACCCGACGATGGACTCCGCCTCCGCGTGCGTCAGGAGCTTGCACGGTGACACCAGAGGCTTGTCTGCTGCATCGGCCACGCTGACACCGAGCAGGCTGAGCATCCCAGCGGCCAGTGCGACGGTCGCGCCGGCTCGCACACAGGCTCGCCTCAGGTCGCCGGCGGTGATCACGACCGCATGCTAGGGGCCCACTGTCCCGGCCGCTGCGACTTCGCCGCTACGCCGTTCGGCGTGGGGGTTTGATCCGATATCACCCGAATGGCTGAATGACAGCTGACAAAGGGAAGACAGACCTGGCGGTTCCGGTTGACGCAGTTATACCCCGCTGCCTACCGTCAGGAGCAGGGTCGACGGGTGTATTCGGTGATGGACGAGGGGCGGTGGGCACCATGAGTCTTGCCACCGTTTCCGGCGCGCCCGAAAGAAGCATCTGCCCGCCGCGGCCACCCGACTCCCGCGCTCGCCGCATCCTCGCCAAGGTCGCCGAGCGCCGGGGACTGCGCGAGCTGCTGCTCATCGCCGTCGTCTACTCGATGTACGACGGCAGCCGGTTCTTTGTCGAAGGCCGGCAGAGCACCGCATTCATGCACGCTGCCCGCGTCCTGCACCTCGAGCAGGGCCTCGACCTCGCGTGGGAGCAGACGCTCAACCGCGTCGTGTCCGCGCACGTGCTTCTCGCCGTACCCGCTGACTACATGTACGCGACGCTGCATTACGTCGTCACTCCGCTCGTGCTCCTCTGGATGTGGCGTCGGCACAACGCCGACTACTCGCGCGCGCGCACCAACCTCATGGTGGCCACCGTCATCGGGCTCATCGGCTTCTCGCTGTTGCCGGTGGCGCCGCCGCGCATGCTCCCCGGCTTCGTCGACACCATGGCGCAGTACTCCGGCGCCGGCTGGTGGGGCGCCGAGGCGAGTGCGCCACGTGGGGTCGGAAGCTTCACCAACCAGTTCGCCGCGATGCCTTCACTGCACGTCGGTTGGGCGTTGTGGTGCGGCTGGCAGCTGGCGCGGCACGGCCAGCACGTGATCACCAGGGTCTCCGGCGTCGCCTACCCCGCGCTGATCACGCTCGTGGTCGTCGCAACCGGCAACCACTACCTCCTCGACGCCATCGCCGGCGTCGCGGTGGTCTTCCTCGCGATGGTCGCGGTCGGCACCACCGCACGGCTGCTGCCGCGGCGCGTGATCGACCTCACCGAAACCGACCCGAACGCAACCGCCATTACGCTGATCGAGTGTCCGACGCAGAGCTCGTCACCATCGAGCAGCTCGCCTCGCGCACCGGTCTGACCGTCCGCAACATCCGCTCCCACGTCACCCGCGGACTGCTTCCGCCGCCGCACCTCAAAGGTCGCACCGGCTACTACGGCCCGGAGCATGTCGCCCGGCTGCAGCTGATCACGGGGTTGCAGCAGCAAGGCTTCAACCTCGCGGCGATCCACAAGCTGGTGGGCGGCCCGGCGGCGCCGTCGGCGGAGGAGACGGTCGCGTTCTACCGCACCGCTCTCGGCCCGTGGCTGACCGAACGTCCCGAGCTCTGGGACGAGGACGCCCTCGCCGCGCAGTTCGGTCTCGCACCCGACCCCGACCTGGTCCAACGGCTGCGCCGGCTCGGCGTTCTCGAGCCCACTCCGGACGGGCGCATCCGGGTGCTCAACCCGGCGCTGATCCGGGTCGGTCGCGAGCTCGCCACCCTGGGCTACGGCATCGACGACCTGCTCGGCGTGCTGCGCATTCTCATGCAGCACAGCCGCGCGGTCGCCGACGCGTTCGTGCAGATGTTCCTGGACGTTCAGTGGAAGGACTACCTCGCGGCCGGCATGCCGCCGGAACGCCTGCCCGAGCTGCAGGCCTTGATCGAGCAGCTGCAGCCGCTGGCTTCGCAGGCCGTCGTCGCCGCGTTCCAGCAGGCCATGACCGACGCCAACGCGCGCGCTCTCGAGCGGGAGACCCTGACCGGCGGCACGTCATGAGACCGTAACCGCAGACGGCGGAGGAGTGGAACCCATGGGTCGTATCGCGATCGTCACCGGTGGTGGCTCGGGCATCGGCGAGGCGCTGTCGCGCGCACTCGCCGCACGGGGCGACACCGTCATCGTCGCCGACATCGACGGCGCCGCTGCCGAGCGCGTCGCCGGAGAGGTTCAGGGCGTCGCCGCGAAAGTCGACGTGCGAGACGCCGCAGCCGTGCAGGCGCTCGTCGACGACACGGTCGCAGCCCACGGCCGGCTCGACCTCATCTTCAACAACGCCGGCATCGGCATCGGCGGTGACGTGCTCGAGCTCACTGTCGCGCACTGGGACCGCATCATCGACATCAACCTGCGCGGGGTGGTGCACGGCGTTCAGGCGGCTTATCCGGTCATGGCCCGGCAGCGCAGCGGACACATCGTCAACACCGCATCCGTCGCCGGCCTCGTCGCTCCGCCCTACATGGCGCCGTACGTCGCGGTGAAGCATGCCGTCGTCGGACTGTCGCTCGCGTTGCGGGGCGAGGCGGCGGCACACAAGGTCGGCGTCACGGTCGTCTGTCCGGGCTGGACCGACACTCCGATCCTCGACTCGACCGGGCCGGCCGACCTGTCGACACCGAGCGGTATCGACGGCGGCGTCCGCGAGGTCGCCGAGAAGATGGGCAAGCTCTATTCGCCGGCGGCGCTGGCACAGGACATCCTGCGGGGCATCGAGCGCAACAAGGCGATGGTCGTCACCCCCGGCAAGGCACGGTTCATGTGGCGGCTCGCCCGGTTGTCGCCGACCGGCCTGGCCGCCGTCACCGGGGTGCTCGCACGGCGAGAGCAGAAGAAGCTTCGCGCCCGCTGACCCGCTGGCCGCACAATGGACCGGTGAGCGCGCGATACTCCGGCCTGGGCGTCAGCCCCGGCACCGCCGTCGGACCCGTCGCGCGCGTGCGCGGCCCGGCGCTGCCGCTGCGGGACGGTGCACCGGTCGACGTCGAAGCCGAGACCGCGCGAGCGAGCGAGGCACTCGACGGCGTCGCCGACGAGCTCGAGGCACTCGCCGACCGGGCCGGCGCGTCCGGCGCGGTGCTCGTCCGGCAGGCGCGGATGTCACGAGACCCCTCACTCGGGGCGATCGTCATGCAGTACGTGCGCAACGGACGACCGGCGCCCCGTGCCGCGTGGGAAGCATTCGGCGCCTACCGCGACATGCGCGAAGCCGACCCGCTGCGTGGCGCACCGGACGCCGCCGAGCTCGACGACGTCCGCGACCGCGTCGTCGCGCGGCTGCTGGGCGAGCCGCCGCCGAGCATTCCTGACCCCGGGACTCCTTTCATTCTTGTCGCGCGCGACCTCTCACCGGCGCTCACGGCGTCGCTCGACCCCGCGCGCGTGCTCGCGCTGGTCACCGAACGAGGCGGTCCTACGTCGCACACCGCGGTGCTGGCCAAGGCGCTCGGCATCCCCGCCGTCGTCGGCTGCCCCGGCGTCGCCTCGCTCGCCACCGGCCAGCGCGCCGCCGTCGACGGCGACGCCGGCCTGGTCACGGTCGACCCCGACGCGGAGCTCGTCGGAGCGCTGACCCGGAAACGCCCGGCCGCTGCCGAGATCACCGACGGTCCCGGCCGGACCAAGGACGGCCGACCGATTCCGCTGCTCGCGGCGGTCGGCGGCAAGGGCGAGGTCGACGACGCGCTGGCCTTCGGCGCCGAAGGCGTCGGCGTCTTCCGCACCGAGTTCTGCTTCCTCGACCGGACCGATCCGCCGTCCGTGGCCGAACAGGCCGACGCCTACCGCGAGGTGTTCGACGCATTCCCCGGCCGGCCGGTGACCGTGCGAACGCTCGACGTCGGCGCCGACAAGCCGGTCTCGTTCATCCGCCTCGGTGACCAGCCCAACCCGGCACTAGGGGTCCGCGGGCTGCGTGTCGCCCGGCGGCACCCGCAGCTGCTCGCCGACCAGCTCGCCGCGATCGCACGTGCCACTCGGGAGAGCCGAGCGGACGTGCGGGTGATGGCGCCGATGGTCGCGACAACGGCGGAGGCTGCGTGGTTTGCCACCCGGGCCCGCGAGGCGGGGCTGCAGAACGTCGGGGTGATGGTGGAGGTGCCGGCGGCTGCGCTGCGTGCGGCCGACCTGCTGCAGGTCGTCGACTTCGTCTCTGTCGGCAGCAACGACCTCGCGCAATACACCTTCGCCACCGACCGCGAGGACGGCGAGCTGGCCGACCTGCTCGACCCGTGGCAGCCGGCGTTCCTCGATCTCGTCGCGACGGTCCTGCGCGCCGGTGCCGTCGCCGGCCGCGCCGTCACGGTCTGCGGCGAGGCCGCAAGTGACCCGCTGCTCGCCGCGGTACTGGTCGGCCTCGGCGCGGCGGGCCTGTCGATGACGCCGCGCTCGCTCCCCGTCGTACGCGCCGCTTTGGCCCGGGTGACCAGCCAGCAGTGCGCCGACGCTGCCGCCGCAGCCGTGTCGGCCGACGGCCCCGAAGAGGGCCGGTCCAGGGTCGCCGTGCTGATCTCTTCCTGACTGACTGGGCCGAACGGGGCCACCCGGACGGTGGCTTCCAAGCGGGCACTACGGACTATTCAGTAGTACCCCTCGTCAGTAGTACCAGGGGTGCGGGGACCAGTCGGGCTCGCGCTTCTCGAGAAACGCGTCGCGGCCTTCGGCGGCCTCATCGGTCATGTAGGCGAGCCGTGTTGTCTCACCGGCGAAGAGCTGCTGGCCGACCAGGCCGTCGTCCACGAGGTTGAACGCGAACTTCAGCATGCGGATGGCCGTGGGACTCATGCCGTTGACATCGCGCGCCCACGCCAACGCTGTTCGTTCGAGGTCCTCGTGCGCGACGACCGCGTTGACCGTCCCCATCCGGTGTCCGGCCTCGGCGTCGTACTCGTGGCCGAGGAAGAAGATCTCGCGCGCGAACTTCTGGCCGACCTGACGGGCGAGGTAAGCCGAGCCGTAGCCACCGTCGAAGCTGCCGACCTTTGCATCGGTCTGCTTGAAGCGCGCATGTTCGCGACTGGCGATGGTCAGGTCACAGACCACGTGCAGGCTGTGCCCACCGCCGGCTGCCCAGCCGGGTACGACGGCGATGACGACCTTGGGCATGAAGCGGATCAGTCGCTGGCACTCCAGCACATGCAGCCGGCCCGCGCGAGCGGGGTCGATCGTGTCTGCAGTCTCACCGTCGGCGTAGCGATAACCGTCGCGGCCGCGGACGCGTTGGTCACCGCCGGAACAGAACGCCCACACCCCGTCCTTGGGCGCCGGTCCGTTGCCCGTCAGCAGCACGCAGCCGACGTCGCTCGCCTGGCGAGCATGGTCCAGCGCCGCATAGAGCTCGTCGACGGTGTGCGGCCGGAACGCGTTGCGGACCTCGGGGCGGTCGAACGCGATGCGCACGGCCCCGACGTCGACGGCCCGGTGGTAGGTGATGTCGGTGAAGTCGAAGCCCTCGACCTGCTTCCACGCCTCAGGATCGAACAGCTGGGAAACACCATGGGTGCCCGACGCCATGCGCCGAGGGTACGGTGCGCAGCATGCGAGTGACAGGTGACGGTGGAGTTGGGCTCGAGGTGTGGGTCGACGGACCCGACGACGGGCCGGCGGTCCTGCTTCTGCACGGCTGGCCCGACGCGCATGACCTCTGGCGGCACCAGGTCGCTGCCCTGACCGACGCGGGCTTCCGGACGATCGCGCCCGACCTACGCGGCTTCGGTGCCAGTGACAAGCCCACCGACGTCGACGCCTACGCGCTCAAGAACAGCGTCGTCGACGCGATGATGATCCTCGACGCGGTCGGCGTGGACAAGGCGCACGTCGTCGCCCACGACTGGGGCGCCGCCGCGGCCTGGGGGTTCGCGTCGTTCCTTCCGGACAAGGTCGACCGGCTGGCGGTGCTGTCGGTGGGGCACCCCAACGCGTTTCGTGACGCGGGCATCGAACAGCGCATGCGCAGCTGGTACATGCTGCTGTTCCAGTTCGAGGGCATCGCCGAGCAGTGGCTGGAGCAGAACGGTGACGTCATGCTCGGCGGCCACCCGGACGCCGCCGACGTGCGGCGCCGGCTCGCGGAGCCCGGCGCACTCACCGCGAGCCTCGGCTGGTACCGCGCCAACGCACATCCGCGCTCGCTGGTCTCAGGCCCGGTCGAGCTGCCTGCGGTGACCTGTCCCGTCATGGGTGTGTGGAGCACCGGCGACGTGGCGCTGACCGAGGCGCAGATGAAGAACAGTGAGAAGTACGTCGAAGGACCGTGGCGCTACGAGCGTCTCGACGGCCCCGGCCACTGGATGCAGGCCGAGGCGCCGGACGAGGTCAACGGGTTGTTGCTGGACTTTCTGCGGAACTGAGCTCGTCCCCGGAGCCGGCCTCGTCCTGACCGGCTTCGACCCGGTCGACCGCTTCGGCTGACTGATGGAT
>JAVEEE010000118.1 GCA_030840615.1 Frankiaceae bacterium
TCGAGGTAGCGCTCGACGAAGCACTCGCCCCGGCCGAACGCCGCTGTCGCTTCCCGCACCGCGCTCTCGAACAGCTCCGGGATCTCCTCCTCCGTGCGGGCGACCTTGAGACCCCGGCCGCCGCCGCCGAACGCTGCCTTGATGGCAATGGGCAGGCCGTACTCATCCGCGAACGCCAGGACCTCGTCGACACCGGCGACGGGATCGGGGGTCCCGGGGGCCAGCGGTGCGCCCACGTCCTGCGCGATGTGCCGGGCCTTGACCTTGTCGCCGAGCGAGTCGATCGCGCCCGGAGGTGGACCGATCCAGGTCAGGCCGGCATCGATGACCGCGCTCGCGAATGCGGCGTTCTCGGCGAGGAAGCCGTAACCGGGATGGACGGCGTCAGCGCCTGCCCGGCGCGCCACGTCGAGCAGCTTGGCGATGTCGAGGTAGGTCTCAGCGGGACTAGTGCCGCCGAGCGCATATGCCTCGTCGGCGAGGCGCGCGTGCAGTGCGTCGAGATCGGGGTCGGCATAGACGCCGACGCTGGCCAAGCCCTCGTCGCGACAGGCACGCGCGATCCGGACGGCGATCTCGCCGCGGTTGGCGATGAGGACCTTGCGCACGCGAGCACTCTACGGGGGCGGTGCCAGTCCAGCCGGCGCCATGTGCGGGCGGTGGGCGGGGCGGCGGACGTGGCATGCTCGCCCGGTGCCTGATGTCGATGTGCCCCCTCCCGTCGCCAGCGCGTTCGGCAACTACCAGAACGAGATCTACCTGTCGGGTCTCAGCGGCGAGTTCCCCGCGTTGCCATGCGAACCCGGTCAGCTGGAGGAACTCGCCCGTGAACGCTTCGCGCCCGAGCCGTTCGGCTACGTCGCGGGTAGCGCCGGCACCGAAGGAACCGCCCGCGCCAACCGGGCGGCGTTCGACCGCTGGCGCATCGTGCCCCGCTTCCTGCGGGACGTGTCCCGACGTGACCTGACGACGACGCTCCTCGGCACCCCCTTCCCGGCGCCGGTGGCGCTCGCCCCGGTCGGTGTCCAGGGAATCGTTCATCCCGACGCCGAGCTCGCCGTTGCCAGAGCCGCCGCTTCACTCGGCGTACCGATGGTTTTGTCAACGGTGTCGTCGTACCGGCTCGAGGAGGTCGCCGAGGTCAGTGGTGATTCGCCGCGCTGGTTCCAGCTCTACTGGCCACGCGACCGAGACGTCGCCGCGTCTCTCATCGGTCGCGCAAAGGCTGCCGGGTTCCGCGTGCTCGTGGTGACGCTGGACACCTTCATCCTCGCGTGGCGGCCCCGCGACCTGGCGCACGCCTACTTGCCGTTCCTGCACCGGAGGGGCCTTGCCAACTACGAGTCGGATCCGGCGTTCCTCGCCGGCCTGCAGAAGTCACCCGACGATGACCCCGGCGCAGCCGTCCTGCACTGGATGTCGATGTTCGGCGATCCCACGAAGACGTGGGACGACCTCGTCTGGCTGCGCGAGCAGTGGTCCGGACCGATCGTGCTGAAGGGCGTCCTGCACCCGGACGACGCCCGGCGCGCGGCGGACGCAGGGATGGACGGCGTCGTCGTGAGCAATCACGGCGGGCGGCAGATCGACGGTGAGATCGCGTCGCTCGACGCGCTGCCCGACGTCGTAGCGGCGGTCGGCGACCGCATGACCGTGCTGCTCGACTCCGGCATCCGCACCGGCAGCGACATCGTCAAGGCACTGGCGCTCGGTGCCGAGGCGGTGCTCATCGGACGGCCCTACATATACGGCCTCGGACTCGGTGGTGAGGCGGGCGTGCGACATGTTCTGCGCGGGCTGCTCGCTGAGCTTGACCTGACGATGGCCCTGTCCGGGCAGACCCGCCCGGCCGACCTCGACGCGTCGGTGCTGCGCCCCGTCTGAATCCGGCCTCGTCCGGGCCGGCGGCTACGCCTGACTCTTGTAGCGTGGGCTACCGCCTGCCGCAGGTGCCGGCGGCGGTCGATGACGAAGGGAGCGGGCTCACCGTGGCGGAGCTCGAGCATCGGCCGAGGCCGTTCGGCTCGCTCCGTGACTGGTGGGAGGAAGAGAGCCGGCGGCCCACCGGCGGCAGCCCGGCAGCGCGCATCCACCAGCTCTATCGGCGCCGCAACGTCCTGCGCATGCTCATCACCCGCGATCTGAAAAAGCGGTACGAGACCTCCTACCTGGGCTATGCGTGGACGCTGCTCGAGCCCGGCCTGCTCCTCGGGGTCTATTACCTCGTGTGGGGGCGGATCGGGCGGTTCGGTCTGCAGGACTTCCTGCTGTTCATGGCCACCGCGCTGATGCCGTGGTTGTGGTTCCGCAGCACGGTGCGGGGGTCGTCCAGCGCGATCTCCGGCAACTCACGGCTGGTCAACTCGATCAACCTGCCGAGAGAGATCTACCCGTTGGCCCTCGCGCTGACCGAGGGCATCGAATATCTGCTGACGCTCCCGCTGGTCCTCGTGATCGCGCTGGTCTATGGGCGCGCGCCGACGCACTACGCCGTCTTCCTTCCGATCGCGATGGTGCTCGAGCTGGTCCTCGTCACCGGCGCGGCGCTGTTGATGTCGTCGTTGACGACGTTGTTCAAGGACATCGACAGGCTGATGAGCTCGCTGCTGCGCGTGCTCTTCTACCTGACACCCGTGATCTACCCGACCGGACGACTGCACGGCTGGGTGCACAAGCTGTTCGTGCTCGATCCCCTGGTCGGCATCTTCGAGCTCCACCGCAAGGTCTTCTTCCCGGAAACGCAGATCACCGTGTTCATGATGACCGTGAGTGTGGTCGGCTCGTTCCTCGTCTTCATCGTCGGCTGGTCGGTGTTCATCCGGCTGGAGCGAGCGATGCTCAAGGAGCTGTGAGTGAGCGAGGCCATCGTCGTCTCCGACCTCGGCATCAACTTCCACGTGAACAGGCGTGGTCGCCGTCGGCGTAAGAGGCAGTTCCGGGACTTGTTCCGGCCGGGCGGTTCGCAGGATTCGAGCCGCCTGTTCTGGGCGCTGCGTCACGTCAACTTCACTCTCAACCACGGCGAGGCGGTCGGCATCGTCGGCGGCAACGGCTCGGGCAAGAGCACGTTGCTGCGGCTCATCGCCGGCGTGATGCTGCCCGACGAGGGCAACGTGCGCGTCAACGGTGGCGTCGGCGCGATGCTCGAGCTCTCCGCGGGTTTCGTCCCGTCACTGACGGCCCGCGACAACGTCTACCTCCTGTCGGCCTTGCACGGTTTCAGCCGCGAGCAGGTCGACGAGCGGTTCGACGAGATCGTGAAGTGGGCCGAGGTGGATGAGTTCGTCGACAGTCAGATCCGGCACTTCAGCAGCGGCATGAAGGCTCGGCTCGCCTTCTCCGTCGTGACCCGTCTGGAGGAGCCGATCCTGCTCGTCGACGAGATCCTCGCCGTCGGCGACCGCGCCTTTCGACGCAAGTGCTCAGGCGTGATGGAGAACATGCTGGCCGACGGCCGGACGCTGCTGCTCGTCTCGCACAACGAGCGGGACCTCCGCCGGCTGTGCACCCGCGGGCTCTACGTCCGCGACGGGACGGTTGTCGCCGACGGTCCGATCGCGGAGATCCTCGAGATGTACGACGCCGACTCCGATCGCGAGCAGTGACCCTTTCGTCATGACTGACGTCGGCGCCGTCGTCCTCAGCATGGGCAACCGGCCGGCGGAGCTCGACCGGGCGCTTCGATCGCTGCTGGCCCAACGCGGGCTGTCGGTCGACCTGCTCGTGGTGGGCAACGGCTGGGCGCCGGTGGATCTGCCCGCCGGTGTTCGCTCGTTGGCCCTGCCGGACAACGTCGGCGTGCCGCAGGGCCGGAACCTCGGTGCCGCGGAAGTCGATGGCGAGATCCTGCTGTTCTTCGACGACGACCTCGAACTCGTTGACAGGGATGTGCTCGCACGGGTGGTTGCCGACTTCCATGCGGACCGGACGCTCGGCGTCGTGCAGCTCCGGTCGGTCGACCCGACCGGCGCGCCGACCGCGCGCCGCCACATCCCGCGGCTGCACGTCTCGGACGCGACCCGGTCAGGTGACGTCGCGTGGTTCTGGGAAGGCTGCTCGTTCGTCCGGCGTACAGCCTTCGAGCGAGCCGGTGGCTGGCCGGGACGGTTCTGGTACGGCCACGAGGGGATCGAGCTCGCCTGGCGGGTGATCGACGCCGGCTACCGCATCCGCTACGCCGCCGAGCTGACCGTGCTGAACCCGCCGGCGGAGCCCTTCCGTGCTCCCGGACAGCAGCGCATCAACGCGCGTAACCGGGTGTGGGTTGCCCGCCGCAACCTGCCGCATCCGTTGCTGGAGCTCTACCTGCTGGTGTGGGGTGTGGCGACGATCGCTCGGGCCCGCAACCGCGCCTCCCTCGCCGCCGCGCTCGCCGGGTTCGGTGACGGCGTCCGGCAACCGGCGGGGGAGCGACGCCCGATCAGCTGGCGCTCGGTGTGGCGGATGACCCGCCTCGGGCGCCCCCCGATCGTCTAGTGCCCAGGCGGTGATCAACAACCGGCGTTCTCGTTCCCGCCGCTCACCAAGATCATCGCCGTTTCACCAGGCCCTGTCCTGGTCAAACGGCGATGATCAAGAGCCGGCTGCTACTACGACGCCGTCATGATGTGGAGGGTGTCCGGACGCACACCGTCATGCTTCATCGCGTCAGCGGCTTCCGGTGTAGCGAGCGCCTGCTGAAGCGTGTCCATGTCGGACACCTCGACAATCAGCCCGACATGATTCGACCGCTCAGAGTCGACGCATGTTCGCGTCCTGATGCCACGGGGGCCGAAGTACTCCTCGCGCTTGGGCGAGGCCAGCCAGTGCTCGAGGTCGTCGACGTCGTGTGTGATCAGCAACGTTGTCATGTGCCGAGGGTGCCGCCGGACGTACCAAACCCGCAATAGTCAGTCGGGGCTGCCTCCGTGCAAGGTCCGCCGCCGCCCCAATGACCCCAGCGAGCACAGCTAGCGTCCTCAGCAGCCACAACGGCGGTCTCATGTTCGGGTTAGCCGACGGTAGATGATGCTAGGCGCGTGGGGCTCGGCTCGGCCGGGAGGCGGTCTTCCATCCGCCCGGGCCAGGGGTGAGCGGCCCCCGCAACAGCGCTCCCCGATCCGCCCAGCGAGAGCCTCGTACGCCGGTGTCCGCGTCGTCCGATCGCGACACCGTGAGCATCGCCGTCGCCAGCGCCGCCAGCTCGGCAGGTGTCGGCTCGCCGCCGTGCACCACCCGGAGCAACGGCCGTTCTGCGTTTGACGTGTCGTCGCTGCTCACAGCGGGATGTTCCCGTGCTTCTTCGGCGGCAGCGTCTGGCGCTTCGTGCGCAGCAGCCGCAGCGCCTTGATGACCTCGCGCCGCGTCGCAGACGGCGCGATGACTGCGTCGACGTAACCGCGCTCCGCCGCGATGTAGGGGTTGGCGAAGTGGTCCTCGTAGTCGGCGACGAGCTCCTTGCGCCGCTCGTCCGCGTCGGGGGCATCGGCGAGCTCGCGCCGGTAGAGGATGTTGGCGGCACCTTGCGCGCCCATGACAGCGATCTCGGCCGTCGGCCACGCAAGGTTCACGTCGGCGCGCAGGTGCTTGGAACCCATGACGTCGTAGGCGCCGCCGTAGGCCTTGCGCGTGATGATCGTCACCTTCGGCACCGTCGCCTCCGCGTAGGCATAGAGCAGCTTCGCCCCGCGCCGGATGATGCCGCCCCACTCCTGAGAGGTGCCGGGCAGGAATCCCGGCACGTCGACGAACGTCAGGATCGGGATGTTGAACGCGTCGCAGGTGCGCACGAAGCGCGCACCCTTCTCGGAGGCATCGATGTCGAGAGTGCCGGCGTACGACGTCGGCTGGTTGGCGACGATGCCGACGCTTCGCCCGTCGATGCGCGCATAGCCACACACGATGTTGGGCGCGAACAGCGAGTGCACCTCGAGGAACTCGCCCTCGTCGACGACGTGCTCGATGACGGTCTTGATGTCGTAGGGCTGGTTGGACGAGTCCGGCACGAACGAGTCGAGGAAGCCGTCGTCGACGAGAGTCTCGAGGTCTTCTTCGTCGTACGCCGGCGGGTCTTCCACATTGTTGGCCGGCAGGTAGGAGAGCAGCGCCTTCGTCAGCTCGATGCCGTCAGGCTCGTCAGTCGCCATGAAGTGCGCGACACCTGACTTCGTGTTGTGGGTCCGAGCGCCGCCGAGGTCCTCCATCGTCACGTCTTCGCCGGTGACCGTCTTGATGACGTCAGGACCTGTGATGAACATGTGCGACGTCTGGTCGACCATCAGGGTGAAGTCGGTGATGGCCGGCGAATACACGGCACCGCCCGCGCACGGGCCCATCACCAGCGAGATCTGCGGGATGACGCCCGAGGCCATGACATTGCGATAGAAGATCTCGGCGTAGAGCCCCAGCGCCACGACGCCCTCCTGGATGCGCGCACCACCCGAGTCGTTGATGCCGACGACTGGGCAGCCGGTCTTCATGGCGAGGTCCATGACCTTGCAGATCTTCTCGCCGAACACCTCGCCGAGACTGCCGCCGAACACCGTGAAGTCCTGGCTGAAGATGCACACCGGCCGGCCGTCGATCGTGCCGTGACCGGTGACCACGCCGTCGCCGTAGGGGCGCTTGTCTTCCATGTCGAAGTCGTGGGCACGGTGCCGGGCCAGGGCGTCGAGCTCGACGAAGGAGCCCGGGTCCAGCAGCGCCTCGACCCGCTCACGTGCGGTCATTCGACCTTCGGCATGCCGCTTGTCGACCGCTTTGGCCGAGCCAGCGTGGACCGCTTCGTCCATCTTGTGGTCGAGCTGGGCCAGCTTGCCCGCCGTCGTGTGCAGGTCGGGCGTCGCTGCTGGTGCGTCGTCGACCGGCTGCTGCGGGTCGGTGGCGGCTACACCGGCGGACATGCCCGT
>JAVEEE010000137.1 GCA_030840615.1 Frankiaceae bacterium
CGTCCAACCGCAACTTCGAGGGGCGCCAGGGTCCGGGTGGGCGCACCCACCTCGTCTCCCCACCGGTGGCCGCCGCGACCGCCGTCACCGGGCGGCTGTCCGCGCCCGCGGACCTCTGAGAGGCATCGAATGCAGGAGTTCACCGTCCACTCCGGCACGGCACTGCCGCTGCGCCGAACCAACGTCGACACCGACCAGATCATCCCCGCGGAGTACCTGAAGCGAGTGACCCGCACCGGCTTCGCCGACGGCCTGTTTGCGGCGTGGCGTGCCGATCCGTCGTTCGTTCTGAACGACGGGCGCTACGCCGGCGCGAGCGTGCTGGTGACGGGTTCGGACTTCGGGACCGGGTCGTCCCGCGAGCACGCGGTGTGGGCGCTGCAGGACTACGGATTCAGGGTGGTCATCGCCCCGCGGTTCGGCGACATCTTCCGCGGCAACTCGCTGAAAGGCGGGTTGCTACCCGTCGTCCTGGCCGAGGACCTGGTGACCCAGCTGCAGGGCCAGGTCGAATCGGAGCCACAGACCGTCGTGACCGTTGATCTCGACCGCCGTGAGGTCCGAGCCGGGGCGCTCGTGGCGGCATTCGACATCGACGACTACACGCGTTGGCGGTTGATGAACGGTCTTGACGACGTCGGGCTGACGATGACACGCGTGGCCGACGTGACGGCTTTCGAGTCCTCCCGGCCGTCGTGGATGCCCGCCACCCGCTGAGATTCGCTGCGACACAAAAGAAAATCGCTCAGGGTCGTTGTCTAGGACGCGCGAAGCGCACTAGGTTCCGCAGAGGGTCGAGGGCACGCCTCGACGTCATCGGAGGGTACAACGTGAACAGGGCCGAGCTCATCGACGCGATCCGCGACCGTCTTGGTGTCGAGAAGAGGACAGCCGAGCACGCGGTTGACGCCGTGCTCGACACCATCCAGCGCGCCGTTGCCAGAGGCGAGAAAGTCGCCATCACCGGCTTCGGTGTCTTCGAGAAGGTGGAGCGGGCGGCTCGCACCGGACGCAACCCGCGAACCGGCGAGACAGTGAAGGTGAAGAAGACGTCCGTGCCGAAGTTCCGGCCGGGCACTCAGTTCAAGGGCGTCGTCAGTGGCGCCGTCAAGCTGGGCAAGGTTGCCGACGCCGCGACCAAGGCAGCCGCCAAGAGCACCGCCACGAGTGCGCGCAGCACCGCTCGCACCGCGGCTGCCGCTCCTGGCAAGGCAGCCTCGGCCGCTCGAGGTGCAGCCAAGAAGGCCACCCGGGCCCCCGCGAAGCGCACCGCGACCAAGGCGACGACGAAGAAGGCGACGACGAAGAAGGCGACAGCCAAGAAGGCCGCCAAGAAGTCACCCGCGAAGAAGGCCGCTAGGCGCTGAAGCAAGCGACACCGCTCAAACCAACGGGTCCGGCAGCGTCGCGATGGTGAGGAACTCGACCGCACCGTCGTCATCCAGACGCAGCCGGACCCGTTGGCCTAGCCGCAGCAGCCGCAGACCCGAAGCGTCGAAAGCCCGGGCCGGGAACGGCAACATGCGGCCGTCGTCCAGCAGCACCTCACCCGTTCGGCGGCGCGAGTCGAAGCTGCGAACCGTCGCCTGCACGGGCTCACCTTAGATTTCCGGCGCCTCAGCTGCCCGAGTGGCGTCCGGCACGAGCCCGTAGGCACGCAGAATCTCCGCGGTCGCCGGGCCACATCCGATGATGGCTGCAGCGCCAAGATGCTCGAGTGTGTCGACGTCGCGACGCAGCGACGGACCGGCGAGGCCCGAGAGGTCGGTCGCCCCGAGAGCGGTGTGCGCGGCGCGCGAACCCACACCGAATGCGGACCGGAACGTGGAAGCAGGTCGGGCCGTCAGCAGCGTCGTACCGTCACCGTCGGCGTCCGCGACCAACGCGGCCGGATGATCGGCCGCGGCATCGAGCACGGCTCCCAGCTCGGCCGGCCGCAGCGCCGGCAGGTCCGCGGACAGTGCCGCGACACCCGCCGCTGCCACCCGTGCTGCGGCGACCCGGGCGCCGTGCGCCAGCGCAGGATTGAGCCCGGCATCCGGCTCATCGGCCACCACGACGGCACCCGATGAGGCGAGCTGCGCCGCCGCCCGCTGGTCATCGGTCACCGTGACAACGAGCCCGACCCGGTCGCAGGCCAGAGCAGCGGCAACAGTGTCGAGCGTCATGGCCAACGCGAGCGCGGTCCGCACCTCGTCAGCGACCTGCAACCGGGACTTGGCCAGCGCCAGCCGCTTGACCGGGACGACGATCGCCCACGGGACCGCCACGATGCCCACATCTGGCATCCTCGCAATCGACGGGTCCGCCGGACCCGGCGAGGGGTGGAGGTCAAGGCGTGTCTCCCGACCGCACGCGGCGACGACCACGGCTGGGCTTCTGGTATCGGCTCGTAGTCAGCGTCGTGCGGCCCCCGCTCCGCATCTTCACCAAGCGCGACTGGCGCGGGGCCGAGCACATCCCGGCCGAGGGCGGCATCATCGTCGCCGCCAACCACGTCAGCGAGCTGGACCCGCTGGCCCTCGGCCACTTCCTGATCGATCACGGCCGGGCTCCGCGATTCCTCGCCAAGGCCGAGCTGTTCCGGAAGCCGCCGCTGAAGTGGATCTTCGAGGGGGCGCAGCAGATCCCGGTCTATCGGCACGCTCCGGACGCCGCCGCGGTGCTGCAGCCGGCGGTCGACGCGCTGGCCCGGGGGGAGTGCGTGCTGATCTACCCGGAGGGCAGCGCCACCCGTGATCCGGACCTGTGGCCGATGAAGGCGCGCACCGGCGTCGCCCGCGTTGCACTTCTCTCCGGTGCACCGGTGATCCCGATCGCGCAATGGGGTCCTCAGGAGATCCTTCCCTACAAGGCTCGCCGTCCCAAGCTGTTCCCGCGGCACATCATGAAGATCCTCGCGGGGGCGCCGGTAGACCTCAACGCCTACGTCGACAAGCCATTGACGGCGGAGCTGTTGCGGGCGGTGACCGACACGGTGATGCATCGCATCGCCGGGCAGCTCGCCGAGCTACGCGGCGGGACTCCGCCGAAGGAGTTCTACGACATGAAGGACCATTCCACGATGAAGGAGTCGGCATGACCCGAGCGGCGGTGCTCGGCGCCGGGTCCTGGGGGACGGCGTTCGCGCAGGTGCTCGTCGACGCAGGCACGGACACGCTGCTGTGGGCCCGACGACCAGAGATCGCCGCGGCCATCACAGCGACCCATCACAACCCCGACTACCTGCCTGACATCGAGCTGTCGCCGGCGTTGCGCGCGACCATCGATCCGGAGGAAGCGCTCAGTGACGCCGACATCGTCGTCATCGCGATCCCGTCGCAGACGGCCCGGCAGAACCTCGCGCAGTTCGTGTCGCTGCTTCGGCCGGACGCGGTTCTGGTGAGCTTGATGAAGGGCATCGAGCTCGGCACCGCGAAGAGGATGAGCGAGGTCATCTGCGAGGTCGCCGACGTGCCGGAGAACAGGGTCTGTGTCGTCACCGGGCCCAACCTCGCACGTGAGATCGCGCAACGGCAGCCCGCTGCGAGCGTCGTGGCCTGCACGGACCTCGACGTGGCAGGCCGAGTGCAAACGGCCTGCAACTCCGGCTATTTCCGTCCCTACACCAACCACGACGTCCTGGGTTGCGAGCTCGGCGGTGCGGTGAAGAACGTCATCGCACTGGCGGTCGGTATCGCGGCGGGTCTCGGCTTCGGTGACAACGCGCAAGCCTCGCTGATCACGCGCGGCCTCGCCGAGACCGCGCGGCTGGGCGGGGCGCTCGGCGCCGACCCGTTGACTTTCGCCGGTCTTGCGGGTGTCGGCGATCTCGTCGCGACGTGCATGTCGTCGTTGTCCCGCAACCGCACCTTCGGAGAGAACCTCGGTCGTGGGATGAGCGTGGCCGACGTGGCCGCCATCACGAAGCAGACCGCCGAAGGCGTCAAGTCGTGCCGATCGATCCTCGACCTCGCCCAGAAGCATGACGTCGCGGCCCCGATCACGCAGCACGTCAACTACGTCGTGCACGAGGGCATGACCGTGCAGGAGATGCTGCTGTCGCTGCTCAGCCGTGATCCCAAGCATGAGAGGGACGCCGATGTCTGAGCCCGAGAAGCCGCTCAACCTGCCTATCGCCGTGCCGTCGGGCGACACCGACGAAGGATTCGGGTGGGGAGAGGGCACTCGTGCGGTGCATACGCCGCGACCGGGCCCGCCGTTGCAGCAGCCGCTCGGTCTGCCGACCTATCGCACGTCCGCCTTTCGTTTCGACACAGCACAGGACTACGCCGACGTCCTGGGCGACCGAAGCCCTGGCTACTCCTACAGTCGCGTCGACAATCCGACCGCCGACGCCTTTGCTCTCGCGCTGGCGTCGCTGGAGGGTCACGGCACCGACCGGCCGGTCGGTGCGCAGGCCTTCGCCTCGGGAATGGCGGCGATCTCGACCACACTCCTCACGCTCTGTTCGGCCGGAAGTCACGTCGTCGCTCCCGCTGCGGTCTACGGCGGCACCTACGGCGTACTGCGTCACGTGCTGGAGCGGTTCGGTGTCAACGCCACGTTCGTCGACGGGACCGATGTCGACGCGGTCCGCTCGGCGATACGCGAGGAGACCGTCGTCGTCTGGGCGGAGACGATTGCCAACCCGACGACCGCCGTCGCCGACCTGCCGGCCCTCGCAGCCGTGTGTCGCGACGCCCGCGTGCCGCTCGCGGTCGACAGCACGTTCGCTTCGCCGGCTGTCTGTCGACCGCTGCAGTGGGGGGCGCAGCTGGTCGTGCACTCCGCAACGAAATACCTGGGCGGACACAGCGACGTCACCGGCGGTGCGGTGCTCGGCGACGTCGACCTGGTCGCCCAGATCCGCAAGGTCCGGCTCGACCTCGGCGGTGGGCTCGCCCCGGATGAGGCGTTCCTGCTGCACCGTGGTCTCGCGACCTTGCCCATCCGGGTCGCGCGCCACTGCGCGACGGCGTTGACGGTCGCCGAGGCTCTCGCGGATCACCCCGCCGTCGAGCGCATCGACTACCCGGGGCTACCTGGGCATCCGCAACACGAGCTCGCGGGCAAGCTGTTCGACACCGGTCCAGAGGGCGTTCGCTACGGCGCGATCGTGACCATCACGCCTCGTGGTGGGCGGGACGCGGGCATGGCGCTGTGTGACGCGCTGCGCGTCGGCACGGTCGCCACGAGTCTCGGCGGAGTGCACACCGTCGTGAGCCACGCGGCATCGACCACCCATCGGCAGCTGGACGACGAGGCGCTCGCGGCCGCCGGGATTGCGCCCGCGGCCGTTCGTTTCAGCATCGGCCTCGAAGATGCCGATGACCTCGTCCGGGACGTGCGTAGCGCGCTTGACGCGCTGGTTTAGTCCTGGTTCGTCCGGTTTCGGTGTTCCCAACGGCCCCACTGTTCACTACAGTCACAGCAGACGAGAGGGGCCGAAGCGGTCATGACCGGGATGTTGCGGGGACGCCTGCGCTCGCTCGCCGCGGGAGGTGTCGCGGTCGGACTGACGGCCGGCGCGCTCACCGCGGGCGGGTTCGCTGCTCCTGCGGCATGGGCCGGGCACGGCCACGGACCTTCAGCGCGGGAGGTCGCAGCCGGCAAGGCCGCCGTCGCCCGGCGGGAGCGGCAGGTGTCGACTGCTGCCGCCCAGGTGCAGCGCAGCCAGGACCAGCTCGCGCAGCTCGGCGCTGCTGCCGAAGTCGCCATCGAGGCCTACAACCAGGCCAAGATCGAACAGGGCAACGCGCAGCGTGACGTGCACGTCGCGCAACTCGTCCTGTCGGCGGCCGACCAGCGCGTGACCAAGGCGCGTGATCGCGTCGGCCGGTTCGCCGCTGCGGCCTACATCTCCGGCGGCTTCTCCACCGTCAACGCGATGCTGGGCTCGGATGGTCCGGAACAGCTGCTCTACCGGGTCGGGACGCTCGACGCGATCTCGCGATCGCAACGCGACGCGACGCAGGCGTTGGACGCTGCTCGGGTCTTCGAGCTGTCCGTCAAGCAGGAAGCGCAGGCGACGTTCGCCCGTGCCCGGGCCGCGGCACGAAAGGCCGACGACGCACGAGGCCGTGCCCAGGCTGCGGTCGACCGGCAGAGCTCACAGGTCTCGGCGCTGCAAGAACGTCGCCGGCACCTGAGGGTCCTGCTCGGTGACGCGCGCCGACACGCATCAGCCCTCGAACGTGCCCGGTTGGAGGCGCTGGCGCGCGCTCGTGCAAGGGCGGCGGCGAGAGCTGCGGCGGCCGCAGCAGCGGCCGCGCAACAGGCGGCGTCCGCGTCCGGTGCGACCGGAGACGTCGTGGGCACCGTGTCCGCCGCCACGGAGCAGCAAGCGGTCACCTACGCCGAGTCGCAGATCGGCAAGCCCTACGAGTGGGGCGCTGTGGGTCCGGACAGCTACGACTGCTCGGGGCTCGTCATGTGGGCCTACGGGAATGCCGGAGTGACGTTGGACCACTGGACCGGCTACCAGTGGCGCGAAGGCGCGCGTGTGTCCACCAGCGCCTTGCGCCCCGGCGACCTTGTCTTCTTCGCCACTGACACCAGCAACCCCGACACGATTCACCACGTCGGCATCTACATCGGCAACGGTCAGATGGTCGAGGCGCCTTACACCGGCGCAAATGTGCGGATCAGCTCCGCGTGGCGGCCGGACCTCATCGGCGCCGTACGTCCCTACGACAACTGACCGGTACTGTCGGTCGCGTGAGCGGACCGGGCCGACTGCGGGTAGCCGTCGTGTTCGGTGGCCGCAGCAGCGAGCACGCGATCTCGTGTGTGTCCGCGGGGAGCGTTCTCGAGGTCATCGACCGCGACCGTTACGACGTCCTGCCGATCGGCATCACGGGCGAAGGACGTTGGGTGCTCGCCGGTGACGAGCCGGCGCGGCTGGCGATCCACGGCCGGGAGCTGCCTACGGTCGATCCCACCGGCACTCCGCTCGTCCTGCCCGGCGACCCGACCGCGAAGGGGCTCGTCGTCCTCGAGGCAGGCGACGCGGCGGCGGATCTCGGCAGCATCGACGTGGTCTTTCCGTTGCTGCACGGACCCTACGGCGAGGACGGCACGCTGCAGGGACTGCTCGAGCTCGCGGGAGTTCCCTACGTCGGCTCGGGAGTGTTCGCGTCCGCCGCCGCGATGGACAAGCACCACATGAAGCAGCTGCTCGAGGCAGCCGGACTTGTTGTGCCGCCCTACGTCGTGATCCGTCGGGGTCGAGCGGTGCCGACGGAGGTCCGGAACCTCGGTCTGCCGGTGTTCGTCAAGCCGTCGAGGGGCGGATCGAGCATCGGCATCAGCAAGGTGTCGCGATGGGACGACCTCGACGACGCTCTTGCCGAGGCGCACCGACACGACCCGAAGGCGCTCGTGGAGAGCGCCGTCGCCGGACGCGAGCTCGAGTGCGGTGTGCTGGCGGCGCCTTCGGGACCGGAGGCGTCGTTGCCCGCCGAGGTGCGCGTGACGGGCGGTCAGGACTTCTACGACTTCGAAGCCAAGTATCTCAGCGATGCGACGGAGTTCGACATCCCGCCGCACCTCCCGGAGGAGACGATCGCTCGCGTCCGCTCGGCGGCCTTGCGCGCGTTCGAAGCACTCGACTGTGAAGGACTGGCGCGCGTCGACTTCTTCGTCACCGACGCCGGCGAGGTGCTGGTCAACGAGGTCAACACGATGCCGGGCTTCACCCCGGCGTCGATGTTCCCGCGCATGTGGGCTGCGACCGGTGTGCCCTACCGCGAGCTGGTGAGTCGCCTGCTCGACGACGCGCTGCGTCGCGGCACCGGCCTCCGCTGATCGTGCGGTCGGCGGGATACCGCGACCAGCCGGCCAGGTCGCCGTGGATCGCCCAGCTGGCGCCGGATGGTGCCCCGCGACCGCTGGCTGCTGACACGACGACAGACGTCGTCGTGGTGGGTGCGGGGATCGCCGGTGTGGCGACGGCGTTCTTCACCCTGCGTGCCACGACGCAGCGGGTCATGCTCGTCGAACGGGACCGCGTCGGGCGTGGCGCCACCGGGCGCAACGCGGGACAGCTGACGACGTACTTCGAGCGGCCGCTGTGCGACATCGCCGACGCGTTCGGGGCCGAGGCGGCGGCGCAGGCGCAAGGCGCATTCGACAATGCTCACGACCTGCTCGACCTCATGACCGCGGAGTCCGGCGCGACGGTGCGGGTCGAGCGGTTCACCGGGCACATGGGCATGTTCAACCTCCACCACCTGCTGGTGCACCTGCGCTGCAGCCGGGTCCGGCAACAAGCGGGACTGCGTCCGGAGGCGTGCGCGGTGTCCGAGGAGGCGGAGTTCCTCGACGAGATCCCGGCCGAGTACGCCGGCTTCTACACCGTCGTTCCGCAGCAGCGGATCGGCGAGCTGCTCGAGACCACCGACGACCGATACCGGGCCGTGCTGTCCGATCGGAAGGGATGTGTGAACAGCGGGCTGCTGGTCCAGCAGGTGCTCGGCTACCTCGAGCGCCGCTATCCGCAGCGGTTCCGGTTCCATGACCACACCGGCGTCGAGCGGGTCACCGTCGCTGACGACGGGGTCCGGGTGCACGCCGGCGGGCACACGATGTCCACCGGCCGGGTCGTGATGTGCACCAACGGTTTCGTCGACCACGTGGTCGAGACCCACGACGGTGAGCCGATCCGACTGGCCGCTGACCAGCAGATCACCGGTCGGGTCGCCTACATGACCGCGTTCGCGGAGGACCAGCGCCGTACGCCTGCCGCGATGAGCTATATCCGCAACACCGCGATCGGCGGGGACACCGCATACGTCTACGTCACTCGGCGTACCTACGACCGTCCCGCCGACACGGTGACGCTGACCTGCATGGGCGGCCCGGAGTATCCGTTCCACGACCCTGCCTACGACCCGGAGAAGCCGTTCCCGGGACCGCTGCTGGCGGCGATGGACGAGGAAGTCCGGCCGTTCGCCCAGCCGGCCCGTCCGCCCGGCCTGCCCTACGACTTCCACTGGCACGGGTTGATGGGTTACAACGACGGAGGGATCCGGGTCGTCGGCGCCCACCCACGACACCCGCGGCTGCTCTACAACCTCGGCTGCAACGGCGTCGGCTTCCTGCCGTCCACATACGGCGGGCATCGCATCGCGCGGCTCCTCGCCGGGGAGCCGCTTGCGTCGACCATCTTCGACCCGCGGTGACGCGCGTGGAAGCCGTTCGGATCAGGGGATCGTCTGCTTGAGTGCGCGGCTCAGCTCGACGAGGAAGCCGCCCTGGGCCTCATAGCTGGTGGGAACGATCAGCTCGACGTCGGCGTCGTGCCGGATGGCTGTCCAGGTGACGGTGTCAGCCCCCACCTCCTGGAACCAGGTCACGCCGTTGACCGTCGCCGTCTGCGGCGACGCCGGATCGAACGAGCCGGGCTGCGGTACGCCACAGCGCATGACGACCGGGGGAGATCCCCAGGCATGCACGAGTGGTGAGCGGGGCGAGACGACCCGCGCGTGTTCACCGTCGAGGACCGCCGGCAGGTAGTTCACCAGTCGGGCACAGGAGGCCATCACGGCGCCGGCCGGATGCGGAAGCGCGATCGTTACCGTGCCCGGGCCGCACGCCGACACGGCTGCGACCGAAGCGCCGAGCAGCACGGCGACTGCCCTGCCCCCGACCCTCAGGGGTGACCGCGCCCTCAGAGATGGACGACGGGACAGGTCAAGGTCCGGGTGATGCCCGGCACGCCTTGCACCTTGGCCACTACGAGCTTGCCGAGCTCGTCGACGTTGCGGGCTTCGGCGCGCACGATGACGTCGTAGGGGCCGGTGACGTCCTCCGCCATCGTGACGCCCTTGATGGTGGCGATCTCCAAGGCAACAGCGGCCGCCTTGCCGACCTCTGTCTGGATCAGGATGTAGGCCTGCACCGTCACTACGACTCCTCGCGCGTCCAGTTGCCCGATGTCTGAGTGGCAGGGTGGACGCTATCGGACGGAGGAGGGAAGCGGACATCTCGGTTTCCGACGCGGGGGAGTTCGGGCTCATCGCCCGCATCGTTGCGCGCCTTCCGCAAGGCGAGGACGTGCTCGTCGGTCCGGGCGATGACGCCGCTGTCGTGGCCGCCCCGGACGGCCGGGTCGTCGTGACCACCGACCTTCTCGTCGAAGGGCGGCATTTCAGGCGTGACTGGTCCTCGGCCTACGACGTGGGCCGCAAGGCGGCCGCGCAGAACCTCGCCGACATCGTGGCGATGGGCGCCGTGCCGTCAGCCGTCGTGGTCGGCCTCGCCGCACCGTCGGACCTTCCGTTGTCGTGGGTGGACGCTCTTGCGGACGGTCTGCGCGACGAGTGCGCGGTCATCGGGGCGTCGGTCGCCGGTGGCGACGTCGTGCGTTCGGAGGCGCTCACGGTTGCCGTGACAGCGCTGGGCAACCTGCGCGGACGCGAGCCGGTCACCCGAAGCCGGGCGCGGCCCGGCGACGTCGTCGTCGTGGCCGGACGCCTCGGTTACGCCGCTGCCGGGCTTGCACTGCTGCTCGCCGGTCACTCTGACGATCCGCTTGCCGACGCGCATCGCCGTCCGCAGGTGCCCTACGCCGCCGCACTGCGCCTCGCCACCGCCGGCGCGACGGCGATGGTCGACGTGTCGGACGGGCTCGTCGCCGACCTCGGGCATGTCGCGGCCCGGTCCGGGGTCCGGATCGAGTTGGCCAGCGACGACCTGCCGCTGCCGCCCGAGCTGGTCGAGGCGGGCCTCGCCGTCGGCATCGACCCGTTGTCCTGGGTTGCGGGTGGGGGTGACGACCACGCCTTCGCGGCGACCCTGTCCGACGAGGCCGCGTTGCGGGCGATGGCGTTGCTCGCCGATCTTTCCGTGCCGGTGCCCTTCGCGCAGGTCGGCCGAGTCGTTGCAGGGCCCGGTGACGTGGTGTTCGTCGACAACGTCCCACCCGGCGCCGCCGGACACGAGCACTTCGCCGGCTGATCGGCTGCTGTCCGCGGCCGTCCTACAGTCGATGCGTGACTGACGTCGAGCTGCGTGACGAGCCTTACGACGGCCCGGTGGCGCAGACCCTCATCGACGCGGTGCAGCAGGAGTACGTCAACCGCTACGGCGGTCCGGACACCGCACCCATCGAGCCCGCGGAGTTCGCCCCGCCGTTGGGTCGGTTCGTCGTCGCCTACCTCGACAACGCGCCGGTCGGCGCCGGCGGGCTGCGTCTCATCGAGGAGCGGACCGTCGAGGTGAAGAGGATGTACGTCGTCCCCGGTGCCCGCGGTCGTGGCCTGGCGCGACTCCTGCTGGTCCATCTCGAAGGTCTGGCGCGCGGTCTCGGCGCGACTCGGGTGCTGCTCGAGACGGGGAGCCGCCAGCCCGAGGCGATCAGTCTCTACGAGACGTCGGGTTACGAGCGGATCGAGGGCTTCGGTCACTACAAGTGCGAGCCCGGGTCCCTCAGCTACGCCAAAGATCTGACTTGACCGCGGCTGTGACGCC